>CAZJTO010000297.1:0-3625 GCA_964548935.1 uncultured Saprospiraceae bacterium | reverse complement strand
GGCCTGTTTATTGTAAATGTCAATGCACAGTTTGACGATCTCTACTTCGATGAAGGAGATTTTAGTTCAGAGAGAGACTACGTGTATGAAGACGTAGATTCAGAAGTTGCTCAATATGACAACGCCATAGTAGATGAATATGATGGCGATGATTTTGATGAGTACACAACTTACTACACGAATGATTATGATATTGATGGTTATCAATACACGAATAGATTAGAACAATATAGATTGGCAAGGATAGCCTCAAGCTATTATGGTGCGAACTTCTTAGGATGCGGCACATCGTCATCATTTTTCAGGAGATTTAACCGCCAAGTGAGTAACGATAGGTTTTTTGCGAATTATGTGAGAAACCAGTTGTTATTTAATCCAGGGACCAGCAGATTAGCGTTCTCAGGAGGGTTTAACTCTTTCGGACCATTCGGAGGAGTTGGCGGTAGAACCTTTAACAGATGGAATGGGTTTAACTCTTTCTCATCCTTTGCCTTTGGGTTCCCAGGAGATTTTAGAGGCGGCAGATTTGTTATCAATTCTATCGGAGGTGGATATGGTTGTCCAGCCTATGGATTTACAGCGATTAATAGTACAAGGTTCGCCAATGCGAGTAATAGTATAGCTAATGTTAGTAGAGTTAATAGCTCAAGAAGCACAAGTTCGATCACAAGATCGAATTCTGGTACGAGAAGCACTAATGCTTCTAAGAGTAATGTGAGATCGACGTCTGCAAGAGGGGTATCAACATCATCTACTCGCACTAGAGTTTCTGCCGCACCTTCGACACGTACAGTGAGAGCATCGGGTAATTCAAGAACAGTAACAAGAAGCTCGCCTTCAAGTAGTTCAAGAATTAGTTCGAGTTCGAGAAGTTCAAGATCTTCTTCTTTGGCACCAAGAAGTTCGAGTAGAAGTAGTTCTGTTGGTTCATCAAGAAGTTCAAGATCGTCATCTTCTAGCGCAAGAAGTTCAAGCTCTTCATCGAGATCTTCATCTTCAAGCGTGCGAAGTTCAAGAAGACCATAAGGTCAACAATATATAGTTACAATACATGGGTGGTGGCATTTGCCATCACCCATTTTTTTTGGTAATTTCTTAGTGTATACATATCCTTGTACTTTAATTCCAAGGAGATATCCCCCCTTTATGATACGATTAGTAATTGTTCTTCTATTAATAGTAATTTGTCAATACGCCACTGCACAGAATATAGATGATGCGGTCCGCTATTCATTCCTTCCTCAACAGAACTCAGCTCGTTCCTTAGGTGTAGGTGGCAGTATGAGTCCTTTGGGCGCCGATATATCTGTTGCCACAGTCAATCCAGCTGGAACTGCAGAGTTTAGAAAATCAGAAATTGTGTTGGGTTTCGGACTCCCAATCGTCAGCACAGATGGGACCCTTGGGGGTGATACTGCTAACGACAATACAGTTGGATTTAAATTAAGCAACTTGGGCGCAGTAATCGCTTCTACGAAAGACCGTAGTAAAAAAATCAAGAGGGTCAATTTCTCCTTAGGCCTCAATCAGCTTGCAGATTTTCATGACAATATATTCTATGATGGTATAACTCCTGGCACCCGTACTGAACGCTTCATTGAGCAAGCAAACCTGCGAACCATAGATGAGCTTGATCCTTTTGAAGGTGGACCAGCATTTGACGTGGACCTCATCTCTGATGATGATGGCGACACATTTTACGAGAGCGACTTTTTCACCTTTGAAGAAGAAACATTGAAAATAGAGTCTATTGAAAGAACGGGCACTTATCACGAATTTTTTCTCAACCTCGCCGCTAATCATAACGAAAAGCTCTCGTTTGGTCTCACCATTGGATTTCCAATTATAGAATTCGATGAAACAAGAGTTTATCTAGAAGAAGATTTTTTCTCAATCGTTCCAAATTTCTTTGATTTTGAGTTCATCCAAAATCTAAACACTTCTGGATCAGGGGTTAATTTCAAAGGAGGCGTAATCTATAAACTCAATAGCAAGATTAGACTATCAGCTGCGGTCCACAGCCCGACTTGGCTCACACTCACTGATATATTTAGCACGTCATTAGATTTTTTCACTGATGATATCAATGTTGATGGTCTCATATCAGAATCCCCACAAGCCGAATTCGAATATTCCCTTAGGACGCCATGGCGAGCACTAGCGGGTATAAGTACTGTATATAGAGCTGGTGATCTTAGAGGTTTTATTACTGGAGAGGTCGAATATGTTGATTATACCAATAGCAGTTTTGATCTCACAGCAAATAGCAATGATCCTGTTGATCAATTCTTCGAAGACGATCTAAATGGAGAAATCAACGATCAATTGACACAGGCTATCAACGTAAGGATCGGTACTGAGCTTGCGCTCTCCAAGTTTAGGGTGAGGGTTGGTGCAGGTCTCCTACAAGAACCATTTGAGGATAGCAATTTAGTAGACGTTGATATACAGCTTAATGGGGGACTAGGCTGGAGAGAAAACAAATGGTATGTAGATCTTGCCTTCAGCACAAGACAGCAGGCTCAGATTTTTACGCCATATAGGCTTTTGGACGCTAGTAATAATCAGGTAGTTGAATTAGACAGTAGAATCAGTCAATTAGCTCTAACACTTGGTTATAAGCTATAAAAAAAGGGCCGAGACATACTGCTCTCGACCCTTGAGTTTCTACATTCGTTGATGCGTGTTATTCGGATCTACTCCATAATAATCATACGCTTAGTTGCGACTTTGTCGCCAGCGCTCAGCTGATAATATAGCAACCCATTGCTATTCAGATCAGACTTATCGATACTTATAGAATGTTGTCCAGAGGTATAATTTTGTTTATTAATGTAGAGCTGACGCCCTGTCATATCAAATACTATTAGCTCAACCAAAGATGGCTGATCTATATAAAATCCAATTGTAGTTGAATTGCTAAATGGATTAGGTTCATTCTGATATAATTCAAACTGTGCGCCTTCTACTTGATCAAAGGCTTCATTGTACTTGAGTGTTAGTTCAACACTTTCGAGAGATTCTTTAACATAAATTTCGGAGCGGATCTGAGACTGATCTAACTTCACAGCAGAAGCGGTCAACATATCCTGATGTGGAATGACATGGAGAGTGAGCTCTATATCGTGTATCCCTGCAGGATACACCTCAGTTAGCTTGAGGATATCATTGTCAATTACGTAATGAGAAGCAGGAAGTGTCGCTCCATTAATCTCAATAGATGTAACCTCTAAATCCTTGACATCTATAGCTAGTTGTAATCCATAAATCGTCTCGTCGTAAGTTTGTGTAAGAACAATGTCTGTGGCCGTGTTAGCGTAGAGTTCTAAATCGCTAATCTCCATCTCACTAATCTTACTATTCCTCGTATCAGCAATAGCTGCATTCGCCACGGCATTGCCGTTCACATCTCCTAATTTTACAGCAGTAAAGTGCTTGTCAGTCTCATTAAACTGTAGGTCTTCAACGTTAATAGTCTCATTGAGAGGCCACGGTCTGTCTACAGAAGCAAATTCCTGTGCAGCATCCAGGAATAACCAAGACTTCTCAGCCGAAAGTTGATCGGTAGTTCCTAAAATCAATCTTCGGATATCTACTAAATCTAGAGAGGATACTCGCTGATCAC
>CAZJTO010000296.1:0-3654 GCA_964548935.1 uncultured Saprospiraceae bacterium | reverse complement strand
TGACTATATTATGACCACTCAATTATCAAGAACTTAATGGATAATCAGGCGATTCATCGTCCAACATATATAGAGATAGACTTAGACGCCATCTCTGACAACTATAGGGCTATCAAGTCCGTACTATACAAGCAAAAGGTCTTATGGGTGCTTAAAGCCAATGCATATGGGCATGGTCTGATCCGAATCGCTCAGCATCTGGAAAGTCTCGGTGCAGATTATTTCGGCGTTGCCTATCTCGAAGAAGGAATCACTCTGCGCAATCATGGCATCGCAACCCCTATCCTTGTCCTCGGTGGTATCAGTGGGTATCAGTTGCCACAGTTCATCTCCCACGATTTAACCATAACAGCAAGCTCTGTAGACAAGTTGAATCAAATCGATGACTGCGCCCAATCCATGTCAAGAACTGCTAAGGTTCATCTGAATATTGACACGGGCATGGAGCGCATCGGAATCCATCACTACAACGCAACCAAACTGATCTCCGCAGCCAAAAGCGCTCTGCACTGCACGATTGAGGGAATCTATACTCACATGGCTAACGCCGACCTTGAGGATGATCAATATACTGCCGTCCAAAAAGAAAGATTTGACGCAGTCTTGAAAACTGTAGAAAAAAAAGAACTCAATATTCCCATAATCCATGCTGCCAATTCGGCGACGGCTCTGAAAGAACCTTCCCTGCGCTACGACATGGTCAGATGTGGAATTCTGCTATATGGCTTATATCCTAATCAGCTTCTCAAAAATCACATTGCTCTCCGCCCCGCATTAACTTGGAAATCGCGGGTTGTGTTCTTCAAAGTAATACCCGAAAACACCCCTGTAAGCTATGGGGGCAATTGGACAAGTGACAGGATGACTCGGATCGTAACGCTTCCAGTGGGCTATGGCGATGGATATATGAGAGCGTTGAGTAATAAAGCCAAGGTTCTCATACGCGGCAAGATGCATCCTGTTGTAGGTAACATCAGCATGGATCAGATGATGGTAAATATTTCTTGGGGGACGGCCTACAATGATGATGAGGTAATATTGATCGGTCGTCAGGGGGATTATGAGATATCCGTAGAAGATCTTGCGCGATCCGCCAATACCATTTCTTACGAAATATTGACCAATATCAATAATCGCGTCCCAAGAGTGTATCTGTCCTAATGAACAATAAAGCCAATAACTAATTGATCAATTCATAACTACGTCACAATGCGGTATTAAATTTGACTATTAATGAGTAAAGAGGAGCAGATTAATTCACAATGAGAGCGTTAGTTATATCAGGTGGGGGGAGCAAAGGCGCATTCGGCGGAGGCGTAGCTGAATACCTTATTAGTGACCTCAATCGCCAATATGATATACTTGTGGGCACTTCAACTGGGAGTCTTCTCATACCTCAACTTTCCATTGGCAAAGTAGAAAACTTAAAGCGTGCATATACCTCAGTCTGCCAGAAGGATATCTATAGTGTTTGCCCATTTATCATCAAAAAGGATAAAAAGAAGATAATCTCTACCAAGATTAATCACTTCAATATTCTTAAGATGTTCATCAAAGGCAAAAAGACCTTTGGAGAACATAATAACTTATTGAAGACCATAAGACGCACTTTTCCTATTGAGGACTTTGAGATGATCAAAAAGAGTCAGAAAAAGGTAATCGTCACTGTTGCCAATCTCTCGCTTAACATCATCGAATATAAATACATAGCGGACTGCACCTACGAAGAGTTTACGGAGTGGATGTGGATTTCTACAAGCTTTATACCTTTTATGAGTATGGTGCGTAAGGACGGGTATGACTATGCCGATGGAGGGTTTGGCAGTCGGGTACCTATCGAAGAAGCTATCAACGCAGGAGCGACAGAAGTGGATGTGATCGTACTAGCTCCCAAGTATTCTATTCCAGAGAAAGCTAGTGTCAATAATGCCTTTGACGTACTGCTCAAGGCTATGGAATTCATGCATAACCGTATAGGTCGACATGATATCTATATAGGTCACCTACAAAGCGTCTATGACAACAATGTACATGTCAACTTCATATTCACACCACGAGTCTTAACAGATCACTCATTTATCTTTTATCCAGAGGAAATGAAAGCCTGGTGGGATGAAGGCTACGAGTACGCCAAAGAACTGCACAAGTCAGGAAATCTAGATTAATAGTGGTTACAGTATGTGGTTTGTACAAAAAGCATACTTTTGTACTGTGAGAAAATTATCGCACATCAACAGATATTCAGTAAGGCGCTGCAACAGGCGTAGGACCACTTGGTCCTAAATATTATTTTCTCTCAAGCAGGGGTGTCGTACCCTGTCACATAACGTTTTTCTTTTACTTTTTTCAGACTACAATGAACAAGAATCTAACTATCAGGGTAGCTACTACCCAGGATATCATACATAGTAAGACCATCTCCGATTGGTATGTGGCCTCTTCCAAAGAGAGAGGTACTGGTATTGCGACCCGATCACCAGAGTATCTAAAAGATAAAATCAATAGTGGCAATGCTATCATAGCCTATGTGGGAAAACAACTGGCGGGATTCTGCTATGTCGAAGTTTTTAGTTCTGGTGAGTATGTATCTAACTCTGGTCTTATCGTCACCCCTGAGTTTAGAGGAAGAGGCTTAGCGAAGAAAATCAAGCGACTAGCATTTGACCATGCTAAGAGCTCCAATCCTGATGCTAAGGTATTCGGCATTACGACAAGTGATATCGTGATGAATATCAATAGTGATTTAGGCTATAGACCTGTATCGTTCAACCAGCTCACCTCTGATGAAGAGTTTTGGAAGGGTTGCAGCAGCTGTCCCAATTATGATATCCTCACCAGAAATGATAAAAAATTGTGCCTCTGCACTGCGATGGTGGCACCTTCAAAAAATCATGACATGAAAAAAGACTTAATTCTCGCCTATAGCGGTGGTCTCGATACTTCATACTGCATCCTTCATCTAAAAGATGCGGGGTATAATATCCATGCCGTCAATGTGAATACTGGAGGATTTTCGGATCAAGAGATCGATGAGCTCAGAGAGCGGGCATTATCTATGGGTGCAACGTCATTCAAGAGCATCAACAACGAGCAAGATTATTATGCAAAGTGTGTGAGATATCTAATCTATGGCAATATCCTGCGCAACAACACTTATCCGCTTTCTGTCAGCAGTGAACGAGCATTTCAAGCCATAGCCCTCTTAGAATATGCAGTAGAAAAAGGATATAAGTATGTCGCACATGGAAGTACTGGAGCGGGCAATGACCAGATCAGATTTGATACCATATTTGAGAGTTTAGCTGGGGATATAGAGGTGATTACTCCAATCAGAGATCAAAAGTTGTCCCGGCAGGAGGAAATCGATTTTATCAATTCTAAGGGATTTGATTGGAAGTCAGAGAAGAAGGATTACTCCATTAATCAAGGGTTGTGGGGCACAAGTATCGGGGGAAAAGAGACATTAGCTTCACGTGAAACGTTGCCCGAAGAGGCATATTTACATCACTGCGCACGAGAGGAAGCCACTGAAATCAGCATAACCTTCAGCAAAGGTCAACCTATCGCATTTAATGGCAAGAGAACTGATACGCCGACCTCATTAATAAAAGAACTCAACACCATCGGCAATCAATATGCCATCGGTCGAGATGT
>CAZJTO010000295.1:0-3655 GCA_964548935.1 uncultured Saprospiraceae bacterium | reverse complement strand
GATGGATAGAGGTGATCACTGGATGCATGTTTTCAGGCAAGACTGAAGAGCTGCTACGACGACTGCGGCGTTCAAATTTTGCAGGGCAGAAGATCATTATATTCAAGCCTGCCACTGATGACCGCTACAGTAGCGACGAAGTGGTGTCGCATGACTCTACAAGCATGTCTTCTATTGTGATTAAGGAGTCCCGCACAATACTTAAGTATGCCCAAGATTATCAAGTGATCGGTATTGATGAAGGTCAGTTTTTTGATGATGAGCTCATCCAAATCTCCGAAAAGCTCGCCCTACTCGGAAAGAGAGTGATCATAGCCGGTCTGGATCTTGACTATAAGGGCATCCCATTTGGACCCATCCCAAATCTTATGGCCATAGCTGAGTATGTCACTAAAGTACATGCCATTTGCTCCCATTGCGGCAATCTAGCCACACATTCCTATCGCATATCAGAAGAAGATGATCGAGTCCTCGTCGGTGAAAAAGATAAATACGAACCAAGATGTAGACATTGCTATGCCATGGGTAACATCCTCGATCTTCGCGTCAAAAAGGATTCTTAATTAGTCCATATTTACTTTACTTTTGAGGCCGTTAAAAGAACCTTGTTAAACACCACCATAGTCGAGCATGAACAAGACCATTTCTAGTGCCCTAATATCAGTATATCATAAAGACGGGTTAGAACAAATCATCGAACAAATCAAGCGCCTCAACATCACAGTTTACTCCACAGGAGGCACCCAAAAACACCTAGAAAAGAATGGGGTAACTGTAAATCGGGTCGAAGACCTCACGGGTTATCCATCCATATTGGATGGCCGCGTAAAAACCCTGCACCCCAAGGTATTTGGCGGCATCCTCGCCAAGCGAGAGCCCGCTCATCAAGGTCAACTTGAGCAATACGATATTCCAGAGCTGGACTTGGTTGTGGTGGACCTCTACCCATTTGAGGAGACGGTTGCCGAGACGAATGACGAAAGCAAGATTATCGAAAAAATAGATATCGGAGGGATATCCCTGATCAGAGCTGCCGCTAAAAATTATAAGGACATCGTCGTAGTGCCCTCTAAAGATCAATATGCCGAATTAGGCAGAATATTAAGTGAACAGGACGGATCATGTACGCTTGCTGAACGCAAGAATTTGGCTGCAGAGGCATTCAAGATTTCATCGCATTACGATACAGCTATTTTCAATTATTTTATCAATGATGAGATCCACGATGATGTGCTCAAGATATCGGCTAATCAGTCTAAAGCATTGCGATATGGAGAAAATCCTCATCAACAGGCTCAATACTTTGGTGATTTAGATGCAGAATTTGAAAAGCTCAACGGTAAGGAGCTCTCCTACAATAATCTTGTAGATATAGATAGTGCTATAGACTTGATGCGCGAGTTTGAGGAAGATCACACCACATTTGCCATACTCAAGCACACTAACAGTTGCGGCCTTGCCACAAGAGATACTATGCTCGAGGCCTACCAAGCGGCTCTAGCTGGTGATCCCATAAGTGCATTTGGTGGGATACTGATTACTAATGGCGTAATAGATTTGGCTACAGCCGAAATTATAGATCAGCAATTTTACGAGGTGCTTATCGCCAAAGACTTCAATGCGGATGCCTTGGCATTATTGAAGAAAAAGAAAAACCGGGTACTCCTGCAGCGTAAGGCCATGGCACCTCAGAAGACTAAGGTGAAGACTTTGCTGGGTGGATATATACGCCAGAATGCAGATCTGAAGATTGAACAATCAACCGATCTTACAATAAAAACTAAGAAGTTTCCAACAGAGAACGAGCACACGCAACTGCTGTTTGCTAATAAACTTGCTAAGCATCTCAAGTCAAATACGATTGTAATCGCCAATAACAATCAGCTTTTAGGCATGGGTTGTGGCCAGACCTCTCGAGTCGATGCATGCAAGCAGGCCATAGACAAAGCGATACGGATGGGATTCAGCCTTACAGGAGCTGTAATGGCATCAGACGCGTTTTTCCCATTTCCAGATTGTGTGGAGATAGCTCATAAGGCAGGCATCACGAGCGTAATACAGCCAGGTGGATCTCGTAATGATCAGTTGAGTATCGACTATTGTGATCAACATGGTATATCGATGGTATATACAGGCGTACGGCATTTTAAGCATTGACATAATAGTCTTAAAGTCATCTTAAATAGACAGCCAAGCTGTATCATAATTAGTGATCACTGCATCTTTATAGCGAATTGATTTAGTGTTGCTTATATTATCGGAGCTTACTCTTGGTATAAAAACATGAAAAGGTCATATTTGCAGCCCTTTTAAAAAGGAAAAGAGCCTATGCCAAAGATAGTTAGTACATATATTTTCTTACTGCTGACAGCAATGGTCTATGGCCAGCAAGGTGATTTGAATTCGCCTTTTTCTAGGTTCGGAATCGGAGACCTCACCGAACGAGGAGGTATGCATCTTAGACAGATGGGAGGACTCACTGCTTCATTTGTAGATCCGAACCATCTTAACTTTGAGAATCCAGCTACCTTATCATTTTTAACAGCAACGGCATTTGATGTCGGTATTGAAACACAGCGATCAGACATAACTGAAGGAGATAATACCAGCTCCGTATGGTCCGGAAACTTATCGTATCTGAGCTTAGGATTTCCACTGCGCAATCCACTGAACAAGGCTAACGATCAGATATTTGGCAATCAGGAGATCAAATTCAACTGGGGCATGGGATTCAATCTCACACCCATATCCACGATCAGCTATGATATCTCTAGTGAAGACAGCCTTCCTACCATCGGTAGATTTAACCGCAACTTTACTGGAACAGGTGGTTTTTGGAAAGCCACTTGGGCTACAGCCGTTAACTATAAAGGATTTGCCTTAGGGGCTAACATAGGATTCTTGTTTGGAAAAAACGAGTTCACTCGCAATGTAGATTTCGTTGACGAAATCACAGCTTTTGACAATGTCTTTACCCAAAATTATACAGCTAGAGGATTCTATTGGGATGTTGGTGCCTTGTATACGCACTATCTCAATAAAGATGATGTGGAAGATACCAGTACCTTAACAGAATCAAAAATTATTACTATTGGTGTGACGGGCAAATCTACAACTGGTCTAAATGTAGACTCTGATGTCAGTGAGACGAACGTATTTGTACCATTGATTGATACAGTCTTTATAGCTACTGATGTAAATGGCAGTGCAACCCTGCCGGCAGAGCTCGGATTTGGGGCGACCTACTATTACAGTAGTAAGTTTGCCGTAGGATTTGATGTCAAGAGGATTTTTTGGTCACAATATGAAAATGATGCATTGCCAGAAGAATTAGATAATACGACTCGCCTAGCCGTAGGTGGCTTTTTTAGACCTGATTTTAGATCTAATAGTTATTTACAGCGTGTGAGTTATCGTTTTGGAGCATATGTCCAAGATGACCCCAGAGTTATTGATGGGGAGAGCATAAATAATTTTGCCCTTACGTTTGGATTGGGTTTACCATTATCTTGGCAGCGTAAGTTTTCCAATCTTAACTTGGGCTTTACCTACGGACGGCGGTCGGTAGGAGATCTGTTGAGTGAGAATTTTGTGCGAATAGGTATGGGATTCACATTCAATGATAAAGAATGGTTTATAAAACGGAAATACAACT
>CAZJTO010000294.1:0-3656 GCA_964548935.1 uncultured Saprospiraceae bacterium | reverse complement strand
CAGCGATGGCTTGTACTACTCGTGGGTCTATGGGGTACTTTTCAAATTTCATATGAATAGAATCTGTGCATCAAGACTGACTGCAACACTAAAGTACATATCATATTCATATTACATGCGTGTTTTACCATATTGGTACGGTACTTGATACGTAGTTATCATATGATCATATATTTTAATATGATCTATTGAGAATCTATGAAAGAAACTCCTGTTAAAACCAACCCTTTCGGGTTATATCTGATAATAAGCATCTTAGGGCTGATGGGCATTGACCTATCAGCCCAAGGTTGTTTAGACGGATATGCCATGAGAGATACAGTAGAGTTTGCTATAGGTCTCGGGACATGTGAAGTGTCAGATACGGAGATATTAGCGGAAATTGGCTTAGCATCATGCGATGGCAATGTATCGCTGAGTGTATCTGGAGTAGGATTGAATCAGTCCCGTATTGTTGAGCTCATTGATGAGGTGAATAACGTTATTGTCGACAACTTCTTGGTTGCGGTTAGCCCTCAAGAGAATGTTTTTCCTTCGGATATCTTCTTAGAGATCTCTCCATTTGACTGCGAACTTGACATAAGCTATATCCTTAATCGTCTGGGTATCGATATAACTGAGTCATCTATTATTTCGACCATACATTTTATATCTGGCACAGCACGGATTACACAATTTCCAGTAGGAGAGGAAGTATTAATCGATAGGGTTATCTGTGGGGATGGATATGTGTTTGCGACTGATTTGAGCATTTTCTTGTTTCCTGATCATGTATTACCGAGAAGCACAACGCTCAATCACGCTGTAGGATTCAGCACAGAACTGGTCGAACTCTCCGATATCTTAATGAACAATCCGTTATTCAGATATACAGATGTATGTGATATTGATCGGTTGACAATTGATAATGAAGGTCCTTTTGGATTTGGACAGTCGACTATTGGCAATGTGTTCTTAGACGAGGCATTAATTGCAGAAGATTTGCGCGTTAATGTCACAGCGCCGGGATGTCCAGCAGCATTTTTGGATGTGCCGATAGAGATGGATCAGTGTTTTGTTACAGAGCGAGATATTCTCGATACACTCGGGTTTAGTTCAGCAACGACAGATTTTGATCTTGTCGAGATTCGACTAAGAGATGGCGACTCATTTGATAATGAGTCTTTTACTATCGAGAGTATATTGGTCCGAGGTATCGCAGTCTGTAGCCAACCGATATTGGTGACATACATGAGACCGACGGATATAAACTTAGATGCGGAAACAATCGCTTGTAATGACCAGTTGAATATATCACTAAATGAAGAGTGCGCGATTGAGATCAACTCTGATGTACTATTAGCCAATACAGGACTTTGCTTCTTAAACTTCATCGTACGTGCTGAAGACGAACAAGGAAATGTCATTGCAGAAGATCATAGTATATCACTCACTAATCCAGGCACATATACCGTAACTGTATCAGATCCTCGTAGTAGTCTGGCCTGTACGAGTATTGTAGTTGTGGAGGATAAGCACATATTTGATGTGGTGTGCGAACCAGACACAATTGCATGTCAGTTTGGTATAGATCCAATGATGGGTGAGGACTTTGTGGCATTTCCATTTGTTGGTGTGCCGTCAAGCTTTGAGCCCATTGGCAACAATACCTTCAATATTGTCAATGACGATGATTGCGGGATTAAGCTTGGCAGTTTTCAAGATGAAAATGTTGAAACATGCTTTGAAGATTTTCAAGAAATTATAGATCGCAGATGGTTGTTTTCGGATCTGGCAGGCAACCAAGACACCTGCACACAGAGAATATTTGTCCTACGGACTCGACTAGATAGTATTGATGAGTTTGAGGATTTCGAGGCGGACTGCTTCAGTGACTTTACATTATTTGATGATAATGGGAATCCTGCTCCTGCAGAAGTCGGTGTACCAACAATCGGAGGTGGAGAATTTGATGCCGAGGTTTGTGGTATTATAAGAAGAACGTACTCTGACAATGTTTTTGAATTGTGTGGTCGCTCGAGAAAGATCATCCGTGAGTGGTTGATCATTGATTGGTGTTCTGATGATTTATTAACACTGAATCAGACCATCATTATCGAAGATGGACGTCCTCCAGTCTTGTTAGAACCTCTTGAAGATATCACGCTCAATACACATCCGTTTTTATGTGGAGCCGAAGATATCCAATTGCCAATTCCGCAACTTGAGGACTGCGGCTCCGACGTCATTGATGTCAATATCTTTTATGAAACTACAGATGCTTTTGGCGAGAGAGTGGTAATAGACAATGGCTCGAATACTGTGATACCATCGATAACAATGGGTTCTACTGAGGCTGACTTTGAGGTGGTCTATGTCTTTACTGATGAATGCGAAAATGTATCGACTGATACGATTATTGTATCCATTCAGGATGATCAGCCGCCAGCAGCGGTTTGTGATCAATTCACGTCTATCTCAATTGCGGGAAATGGGATGGCTCAAGTAAGAGCACTAACATTTGATGACCTCAGTGTTGATAACTGCGGTATTGCTTCATATACGGCTCGTAAACTCGACGGAGTCTGCTCTGTAGGCGAGGATTTCAATGAGCTAATCTTTTTCTGTTGTGAAGAAGTCGGACAGACGATTACAGTAGAGTTTAGAGTAACTGACATTGCAGGCAATTCTAATACTTGTCAAGTCTCGGTAGAGATATTTGATAAGTTTACTCCTCTCATTGTTTGTCCAGATGATATAACGATTGATTGCTCTTTAGATCCATTGAATTTAACCGTTACCGGTGAAGCGCAGGCGATTGATAACTGTTCTGTTGACAGTCTATTCTTTACGGATATCACTAGCCTTGATGGCTGTGGTAAGGGTACGATAGAACGTACTTGGACTGCGATTGATAGAGGTGGGCAAGTCGTAACATGTGATCAAATGATTACAATTGTGTCTGAGCAACCATTTGAAATCACACCAGATCAGTTTCCAGCTGATACAATGATTATTGGATGTTTCACTACCGTTGATCCAGAGATTACTGGTAGTCCAATGTTGTCTGATGATGGTTGTTCTGATGTAGTAGCGAGCTATGAGGATACTTACTTTACAGATATCAACAATGGATGTTTTAAGATTATTAGAGAATGGGTGGTTATAGACTGGTGTCAGTTTAGCACCGATATGCCTGATCAAGGATATTGGACTAAGGGGCAAGCGATTACTGTTGCGAATGAATCTGCACCAGAGTTTGTCAATTTTCCGTCAGACACAACCTTATGCCTTACTGGAGCAGATTGCATGGGTGAATTTGTACTATCAGTCGAGGCTATAGACGACTGTACACCTGTTGAAGATTTTGACTGGTTCCATCAGATCAGAACAACAGGAGATGATGCCCAAATCTTAAGAACCTCTACATCACCAATACTAAATACAGAATTAGAGGCAGGACAGTTTGAAGTGATCTTCTCTGTATCTGACGGTTGTGATAATATCAATACAGACACCATTAGCTTGACGATCCTGGACTGTCAAGCGCCAACTATAAATTGCCCTACAGTAGAAAGTGCTGTAGTCCTTGGTGATAATGGAGAGGCAGTCGTATCAATAGACGATTTTGAAGTGTCCGTTGATGACAATTGTACGGCCATAGAAGATCTTGTGCT
>CAZJTO010000293.1:0-3662 GCA_964548935.1 uncultured Saprospiraceae bacterium | reverse complement strand
ATCAGTCGCAATTCTATAGGATTCAATGGTGGTCTCGGCATCGACCTCAATGACGATGGCGTAAGTACAAATGATAATGGAGACTTTGATTTTGGTTCTAATAGTTTGTTGAATTTTCCGGTATTTACTATGATCACCTTTGCCTCTGACTCAACCGTTACGGTTAGTGGCTTTGCAAGTGGTGGTGCTACATTAGAATTGTTTGGATCTGATGGAGAGTTGAATCCCAATCCGCTGCCAGCCAGCTATAGCACATCTTTTGGCGAAGGGCTCGTATATATAGGGTCTGCAGTTGAAGGTAGTGGTAACGACCTCAGCAATGAATTTGGAAGTTATACCGATGATGGAACAGGTGCCATATTTAATAGAAATCAAAATCAGTTTGAGTTTGTCTTTGATGTCAGTGGAACTGGGATAGGACTTGGCTCCTTCTTAACGGCTACAGTGACTGACAATTCGGGTAACACCTCCGAGTTCAGTGGAATATTTGAAATCCTCGACAGCAACTGTGGTATAGCAACTATGAATCCTCATATCTTGTACAACCGATCTCGTTAGATCAGAGAACTCCTTACTACTCGATGGTTTTAAAACATAATTTCGTTAGACTGTGAGTTTTTAATTTATTGACTAGCTCGAGGTTCGAGTGAGTCACTACGATATTCAATTGCTATCAGCTATCGCTTAGTTTATCGACCTTCTCATCGATTTTCTCAATTAGCTTCTTTTTTAAGGCTATGGTCGTATCGAGTTTCTTTTGAATCTGTTCTTTGGCTTGAGGCTCAGTCGCTTGTTTCAATTGTTGCTTTTCCTCGGCGATCTTCTTCTCTACATCTGTGAGTAGAGCTTTACGCTTCTCTATGCTCTCAGCCTCCTCAGCCTTGTCAAATATGAGACTATCGGATTCTGCAGTCTTGTCAAGGATATTAGGATCTTTTACTCGGTGCTTCTTCGGGATGAATAACGTCTCCCCTACTTGTCTCTGATTCATAAAATTAGGCGAGACAATCTCTATACCGTCCTCATGTAAGGAATCCAACACATGACCCGTCAATATGGATCTGGCACTAATGATCGAATTGACATTTTCGAGGAGTCCGTTGATTCTGTAGACCACTGAGAAGTCCCCCAGCGCCGTAATCAACACAAATGGATCCTTGAGTTTCGCTCGTTGCGCCGCCTTGATCAGAGACTCTTCGATCTTCAATCGATTGACATCATATCCCAGAGATACCTCTGTGAATAATATCGTACCTGATGACCTCGTGACATTAAAGGGATGAGTAGCGAGTAGCATGTTGGGGACACTAGTCAGATCGCGATTGGGAGTCTGCACTTCTGTGTCAAACAGGCCTTGCTCAGTGATCCGACCAAAGATACCCTCAACCTCTATGAAATCCCCTGGCCTAAAGTCATCACGGAGCTTCAAGGCAATACCCGCCAGTGCATTGCCGATAAATGTAGTCGAACTCAAACCCAATACTGCCGAGAGCACGATGCCTATAAGACTGGTCACAGAGCTCTTCTGATCAGGATCCATTGGCAGGGCCAATACCACACTAATAAACCCAATCAGTGCAATGCTAAACAAGATCAACGACCTGATCAGCTTCTTGTCAGCCTTTCCCTTGGATTGACGCTCGAGTAGGTGCTTAGCTCCAAAATAAAAGAAAATAAATACGACAACCGTAAATACCGTAGGCGCCCAAGTAGTACAGAGTTTTATGAATGCATCCATGACCTTATCATAACATTTACTCTAATGTATGCAGATATAGTTGACTCCAGATACAGATAAATAGTTAAATATTATTGCAACCCGGACGCTCTATGATCTCCATTTAAAGGATCTGTTGTCAATAGCTCTCATCGTGCATAATATCCCATCTAGGTGGTCATACTCATGTTGTATGAGCTCTGACAGACTTCCTACCAACTGCCATTCTTGTAGTTTCCACTGTTCATCTCGATACCTAATCGTGATGCGCTGATGACGCCTCACCTTGACTAATAAATTGGGGAAACACATACAGTCATCCCATAGCTCAAACATCTCCTCACTCTTAACCATGATCTCAGGATTGATCAATACTACGGGCTCATCTATATTCATATAGATCAGTCTCTTCATGATCCCTAATTGCGGAGCGGCAATAGCACGACCGAAGTTATACTTGGCCCGTATTTCTTCCATGACATTATGCAGGTCCGTTACCCAAGACGCTACAGAGGTCAACTCATCATAGCGTACAGGCTCAGATACCTCATATAGGATTGGATTGCCCAGTTGTAATAGATCTTTTAATCCTTTCATCGCCTTGAAGTTATGAGTAACTGTAGATATCAGTTGAGAAAATGTCTGAGGACCTCATTATAAGTCTGGGCTTGATTCAAATATGGAAAATGTCCCTTCTGTGTAAAAGTAAATACCTCTGCGCCTTGATACATTTCTTTCAACTCCCCCCTTAAGTCTTCATTGACTAAGGGGTCATTATCTGACTCGATGATGAGCATAGGAACTGGATGATCACCTTTACTTTTATCAGTATCGAACTGTTCTAAAACAATATCAAACCTTCCAATAAACTGTTCTTTAGTCATTAATCCCGAGTATTGTTCCAACAGATAGGCTTCCACAAGTTTGGAGTGTTCTGATGAGGGCAGTACATTCTCAGCAACGTTATTGCGAAATGTGGACATCACTAACCATTCTGGAAACAGGGGCACAAGCTTTCTCATCCCGCCATTCTCCTGTTGAAAGACCTCATTAGGTGGAAATGTGTTGCCTAACACAATCTTAGCCAAGCGGTCGGAATGCTCCTCTAAGAAGTATTGCGCTATATATCCGCCCATTGAAGTACCGATAAGACTTACTTGATCAATCTTCTCCTCATTGAGGATCTTAAGGATGCCACTTGATGCGGCCGATAGAGAATTGACCTCGGGCAGGGTCAAACTGATGATATGAAAGCTGTCTGCAAGTGCCTCTATCTGTTGAAACCATATGTCGTATGCGCCACCCATGCCATGCAGAAATAGCAGATGCTCAGATCCTTCACCAATTGATAGATAGTCCCAGTTCCTACTATCATGTGAGAGTGTCTTAGTGGGATGTGTCCGAAACTGAAACAATGACTCTTTTATGGGATCCTCATTGGGATAGTAGGCCGTAAAATCATTCTGCCTAACAGGGATCATATATAGCACTCCTATCAACAACATCAAAAACAACAAGAAGTATAACAGGACTTTCTTCATCATTTGTCTCTTTTGAATTTTTTAGGTGAGCATCTATACATAACCATTATTTAACCCTCCACGGTGGGTTCTTTCTGTTTTCTCCTGCGTGAAAGAGAATCAACTGATTCCCATCCAAGTCCTTTAATCGTGCCTCCCTCCATAGCCAGCTTTGGTCTATGGGCTCGTGTTCAAACGTTATCCCAGCCTTCTTCAATTCTTGGACCTTATCGTCCAGATCGGCACACTCAAAATATACATATACACCATCACCTGCTGGCATACTGTCCGTCTGATGAATTGAAAAAGTAGCATCGCCCGCCGGACATTCAAATCTTGCATATTTAGGCAAGGCCTCAACGATCAATTTCAACCCCAAGGCTTCATAGAATTGAACTGCTTTCTCTACGTCTTCTGATGGAACT
>CAZJTO010000292.1:0-3664 GCA_964548935.1 uncultured Saprospiraceae bacterium | reverse complement strand
CTTGACCCCAGCGATTATAGACTGTCAACTCTATCCTATCAATAAATCTATTGACAGTAGGTGTGAACAAATCGTTGCTATTATCGCCATTCGGCGTGAATGTATTTGGCAATTCATATGAAGGACAATTGTCAACACATATGACCGGCGAAACCTCACTGACGTTTCCTCCTTGATCATTAACTTGTATCGCATAACAGCCTGAGATATTGTCCATAAGGATATGATCAAATGAACCAAGTGATGCGTCTACTCTACCTATTTCTGAGAGTGGTCCATCGTCGGTCTCACTAAATAAAATAATTGCATCATTGATATCAGCGGCCGCAGTACAAATATCAGACTGTTCAAATGCCCATCTCACTTCATTAATGAATTGATCACCGACTATCACTGACTCCTGACAGGCTGTAGATATCTCTACTTCGGGTAAACATGGAGCTTCATTATCCCTCGGAATGCCACAGACTTGTTGAGAGAAATTTCTGATCGGAGATGGAAGATCATCTACGCCATACGAGCCAACGCTCTCGACAACATAACATGACTCTTCTCCATTCATTAAACCGTCGATTACAATACTTAGATCTGCAACACTGTCTATAAGTACCAGTGCACCATCTATTACTTCATATACGAAGTAAAAATCGTCTCTCCATGGCACATCACTTTGCCAACTTAGCATAATGTTCTCATCCCCAGGCTGTTGCGATAAAAACAGAGACGACGCAGTAGCGCTCTCAGAGCTAAACCCTGTAGCATTCTCAAATCTTACACGATAGGTATATGGATCATCAACAGTATTAATCGGTTGATCTAAAAATAGGGTGTCATCTGCAAGTCCAGAAAATCTTGTATCAGTGGTGATTGATGCCGCAATTCCATCTAAGCCTGCAGGACTAAAACCCGTACCTCTCTGAAGACCGATGCTAAACGGACTGTTGACAACAGCGGTATCAATTTCATCTGGGAATGGCAGGACCCATTGTGTTAATATACTACCTAGAGCATTATCTGTATTCTCCACTGAAGCCCTTGTCATAAATGGTCTGTCCCTATTAAAGAGAAGACAACTCTCCTCTGATGGTAGACTGGCAGTCTGATTGAATAGGTTGTTCGAGCCGGTCAACTGTGCAAACTCTGCAACAACTCGATAACAGTATATATCCGATTGATTGAGATCGTCATCAATCGCCTGGTATCGACCATTAATATTATCATTTGTAAGGAAAATAATCTGTTGATAACCCTGCCCTTCAAGTCCTCCTTGACAACTGTCAATCGTAATATTTATTGACGAGTTACGTCTCCACACGGAGAATCCCTGAAAGAGCTCGGTGTCATCGCAGGCATAATCAGCGCTCCAACTTATGAGATTAGATGCGGAACTGAGTTTTTCAGTTTGGACGTCTTCGGGTGAAGGCCCTAAAACTTTAATCCTTACTGTTTTTAGAGTTGATACCCCACCATTGAACCCTAAGAAATCATCCGTCACTCTGAATACGATCTGGTAGAATGTTTCTGCTATGTCATCACAGGAAGTCTGCCACCTGAAAATCCCTGTGTTAGGAGATGTAGACGGATTAACTCCGGCATTGAAGCTTGCGTCCATAAAGTCTAAGAGTAAGGGTGCACCTAATGCTTCAAGTGTTATTCCCTGTGTACTATCGACGTCGGTACCAACAACCTCGAACTCTATGAGTTCTCCCGCAATAACACATAGCTCCTCAATAGTTTCTATTTCAGGAACGGTATTTTCAATTTGATTTTCATCAAAGCAGGCAGTAACAAGAATCTGCATATCTCTAATAATCTCGTTTATCAGTATACCATTGCGGAATTCCTTGATAAGAATGGTGATGTTAAAGTCTCCCTGCACTGGAGGGCTGTCCCACACAAAGTCGCCAGTGATAGGATCTAGGCTAACTCTATTGCTATCTGAAGGTGCAATCTCATCAGGTAGATTATAATTAGGCACTTCCATTCCTTCGGATTGAAATGGGGTGATGAGTTCATATGCGAGACTATCTCCATCAGGATCAAAGGCGTTAGGATTATGAATAAATCGCTGATTAGTACATGCAAAATCAATGGGAGGTTGTAGCAAAATGGCAGAACTATTGTTTCCTTGAAATCGTCGATCCAGGAGAGTTAGAGTTGTCTCTACATAAAATTGAATATTCACAGAATTCGGAAAATCTATATTCTGTATGCCTGCCACCCGATTAGGGTCAGTAACAGAAAGTGTGAATTGACTTCGAGTGGGATAGGTGTGAGTTGCAGTATAGATGTTTCGTTGTACATCATTTGGTAGTGGCTCACCGTTGCCGTTAGTTCGAGATACCAACTCAGAAGTTCCGTCACCCCAAAACATTTCTAAGCTGTCTCTATCGGCCGCAAAACTGCTCGTACGAGTAAACGTAGTAATTGTTGCCCGAATGGTAAGATCATCAATCTGTTCATAGGTGATTTCACCAGCTCTGTTATGCGTTGCTAACAAGCTTGTCACACTTATAAACAGTAGAACCGTAAGAATTAATATTTTAGCTTTCATGCGCACAACCCAAGTTATATCATTTTTTGGCTTTTTGTATAGATTATAATTAGTTGCATATACAAGAAGCTCATGGCATACTACAATGATCTTCCACAAGACATCTTGTGATAATATAACGACAGTCGGCTTATGACTATTCTTGTCTTAGAACATTTAGACACTTATTGAGACTTTCGGTCCAATGAGGGATAGCAGTATCCAGAATATTGGTGATCTTATCTGTCGACATAACACTCCATAGAGGACGGGGTGCAGGTGCACCGTAGGCTTCGGTAGTTATGCCAGTTACGGCGCATGAAATATTGGCCTGCCTGAATATTTCTTGTGCGAAATCACACCAGTTAGTCTGGCCTGCATTACAATAATTGTAAATGCCACTGAAGTCAGCCTCATTTTTAATGAGCTCAATAATCGCCTCGACAACATCACCTGCATAGGTTGGAGCACCAATTTGATCATTTACAATACTCAAGGAGTCTCTTTCTGCTCCTAAGCGCAGCATCGTCTTGACGAAATTGTTTTGTTGAGCAGCATATAACCATGATACTCTCAGGATTGCGTGATTTTCGAGTTGGCTCGTTATCGACAACTCTCCAGCTCTCTTGGACTTGCCATATACGCCTTTAGGATCACAGAGATCTGACTCTACCAATGGCGTGTCCTTATCGATATGATAGACATAGTCCGTACTGATATGGATGAGCTTGGCAGATAGGCGATCGGCAGTCTGCGCCAGATTGTTGGCACCATGATCGTTAATCTTAAACGCCTGTGCAACTTCTTCTTCTGCTCGATCAACAGCGGTATAAGCAGCACAGTTGATAATGACATCAGGCTTGATCTTAGTTATTGCGTCATGTACCTGATCAGCATCAGTAATATCTAAGAGCCCCCTTGAGAGATATGTGAACTCTAAAGTGGGGTCTATAACCTTATGAAATTCCAGACCTAATTGGCCATTTGCTCCAGTAACTGCGATTTTTTTAGTCTTCATATGCTTTATGAGATCCAAAGAGAGGTTGGGCAATATCTTTGTCAGATAACAGGTAGTTCATACCTATGTCTGGCCAAGAGATATCAATGTCAGCGTCATCATATCGTATGCCG
>CAZJTO010000291.1:0-3687 GCA_964548935.1 uncultured Saprospiraceae bacterium | reverse complement strand
TGGCATGAATCCAACAGATCCTGCGATCCGCGTAAATGATGATGGTAGAGTAGGAATTGGAACGACGAGCCCAGGCGCGAGATTTATGGTAGTAGGTACTGATGGAGCACCTACACTTAATGTGTTGCATGATGGCATGAATCCAACAGATCCTGCGATCCGCGTAAATGATGATGGTAGAGTAGGAATTGGAACGACGAGCCCAGGCGCGAGATTTATGGTAGTAGGTACTGATGGAGCACCTACACTTAATGTATTGCATGATGGCATGGATCCGATGAATCCTGCGATCCGCGTAAACGATAATGGAAATGTTGGTTTTGGAACTACAACACCTGCTGCACGTGTGCAAGTGGCTGATGGTGATGTTTATATTAGCGATGCCTCGAATGGGATCATAATGACATCGCCGAGCGGAACTTGCTTTAGAGTAACCATATCCGATATGGGAGAATTTCAAAATATGGAAATAGCATGTCCTAACTAGTGAACATCATATTTATCATAATTCACTAAAAAAGTTAAGGATATGAAATCTATAATTATTACAGTCTGTCTCACATGGCTTGCCCTAGGCTATATGAGTGCACAGCTATACAACGGAGGCTGTGTTATAACAATTCAAGAGGATGCCAACCTATATGTTGAAGAATCTTACATACATGAAGCAGGTATCGTTGATAACACAGGCCTTTTCAGTATCAGAGATCAATTTAATAACATCTCTGGATCTTCGCCGCTTGCCGATACGATAGGAACAGTATTGTTCTTTGGACAGATGTCTGGAGTAGATGGGAGCGAGATAAATTTTAACAATGTAGTTGTCCAGTCAGCTGATCTATCAGTTATGGGCCAAGCACTTAGCATAGATGGACAGCTGACTTTAGGTAATG
Source organism: uncultured Saprospiraceae bacterium (assembly GCA_964548935.1). Taxonomy (GTDB): domain Bacteria; phylum Bacteroidota; class Bacteroidia; order Chitinophagales; family Saprospiraceae; genus GYS-P2D. The sequence goes on along the minus strand of CAZJTO010000291.1, from coordinate 2,794 downwards.
GGATACTAGATTTAGGAGGTAATCCATTATTAATTCACAACGCTAATTCAACTGCAATTACAGCGATGGGAGGCGGTATTATAGCCAACAATCCAGTAACTGTAATTCTGGGAACTGACGCTGGTATGGATACATTTACGATACCATTTCACAATGGTAGCGATCAGCTGAATGCAACACTTTCTCTTGAGTCCATGGGTGCGGCAGGATCCAATATTTCTTTAAGTACCTTCGCAACTGCGCCTTCAAATCAGCCATTACCCATGTCCGTAAACAATTTGGACATCCTTGGACAGATGGATGGGATGAATGTCGTCGATCGATTTTGGCATATTGTCCCTAACGGGTTTATGTCTAATCCGGTAGGTAATCTTACGTTGTCATATGCTGCAGATACTAATAGCGACAACACCATTAATCCCGACGAACTTGACCTATTTCAATGGCAAGAAGCGGGCCCTTGGACGGCTATTGCAAGTCAGGTGTCAACTAATATGGTTAGTTCGCAAGAACAGTTTGAGCTTGAAGGATTTTTTGTCTTAGCATCTGAAATGATGGATACAATAGAAGGGAGTCCTATTGTAATGTATGATCTTGATGAGTGTGATGCTTTTCTAGAGTCAATGACATATCAAGATTACAGCGAGTTCGTACCATTAGTTAATCAATTGGGTTGTGCCAGCGTCACAGCGACTAATGTGGCTCGTGAAAATCCAACAATGAATACACACTCATGTACGCCTGGACTAAATGGCACAGAAGCGATGTGCGTGAGTTCAGCGCCTGGGTGCGGCTTTATGGAAGATAGTCCACTTGCAGTTAGGTTTAGCACTACACTCAATCCAATGGGTGGAGAATCAGTAACCCTGAGTGGATTGAGATTTTTTGAGCAAGCGCCTGAGATGTTTGATTGGATAAATGGAGCAGATGGGCTTAATAACTATCCAACAAGATTTGGTCTTAGAGTATTGCGAGATGGTGAAGAGGTATTTAGATCAGTGGATATCGCAACGTCTCGTTCGTGGACTGAGCAGCGATTTGTCTTTGATGAAGTAGCTTTTGAAGCAACAGATATTACCACGTTCACCTTTGAATTTTTGGGATATTGTCATGTAGGCAATGATTCGCAAGTGACGGCTTGGGACTTTGAGGATATCGCAGTATTTGCAAGTTGTGGAGAGGCTACCGAAAGTGCAGTGATCAATGGTATGATAACCGAGTCAGCTGGTACAGCAATGCAAAATGTATCCGTTTCTGTAATGAATGAAGCTAATATTGAAGCATCTGCAGTCAGTGATCAAAATGGCTTTTTCAGATTGAATCAAGACGATACAGTTGAGGATGATGCTCAAATTAATTTTGCATTTCAGTCTGACGCTGTAGCAAATCGTATAAGCGTCCAGGATGCTATCGTCCTGTACTATCATCTAATTGGTATTAACGCGATTACAGATCCTGCACAACTTGTAGCGGCTGATATAAATGGAGATAACGTTGTTAATGTGTTAGATTTCCTTGTTCTCAGAGATCATATACTTGGAAGGCGAGTCATGTCTGAAGAAGAATTGAGAGTATATGTCCATACTTCTGAACTAATGTCACTTGGCTTATTATCAGATGATCAAGCTATCGATTATGCTAGCCTTATAACAGCAGCTGAAGATATCGTAGATATCATGTCAATTCTCAGAGGGGACATCATAAACTCAGCTAATTTTGCAAGTTCAAGAAGTGATGAAGAATTCGACTTAGTTGATGCTTCTGAGAAGCTTATGGAACATGATCAATTACATTCTGTTGAAGCAGGTCGAGCTGTCATATTTCCTAATCCGGTCACAATAGGGGGTAGCATAGATGTACATCTAGCTGCTGATATTTCAGCTGACGCGTCAATTGGAATCTATAACCTGCTAGGAGAGCGAATAATGACCATCGACAACCCAGTACGTGGTAATAATAGAGTCGAAATCGATGAAAGTGTATTTGCACATTCTGGTTTTATTATGGTTGAAGTACAAAATCAATCTTCTACACAAACACTTCTAGTTTCAGTCGTGAAATAGATTGAGGTTTTGACAGAAAGACAGTGTTTTTAATTTTTGAGGGGCTCGGGTAATTCTGATCCCCTTTTTAACAGACCTTAAACTCAGCTAATTTTGCAAGTTCAAGAAGTGATGAAGAATTCGACTTAGTTGATGCTTCTGAGAAGCTTATGGAACATGATCAATTACATTCTGTTGAAGCAGGTCGAGCTGTCATATTTCCTAATCCGGTCACAATAGGGGGTAGCATAGATGTACATCTAGCTGCTGATATTTCAGCTGACGCGTCAATTGGAATCTATAACCTGCTAGGAGAGCGAATAATGACCATCGACAACCCAGTACGTGGTAATAATAGAGTCGAAATCGATGAAAGTGTATTTGCACATTCTGGTTTTATTATGGTTGAAGTACAAAATCAATCTTCTACACAAACACTTCTAGTTTCAGTCGTGAAATAGATTGAGGTTTTGACAGAAAGACAGTGTTTTTAATTTTTGAGGGGCTCGGGTAATTCTGATCCCCTTTTTAACAGACCTTGTTCAATACAGTTATGATTACCGTAGAACAATAAGGAAAAGTAGGGCACTAATAAATTCCTATTTAACATAATATATATTATAGGTATAATTGTTAATCAAATGATGGAAATAAAAACACCTTAACTTTGAATTTAATTTTTGGAATATTGGAATAGGCCTACTGAATCTTACAAATCCTTCACACATCTGAATCCCGTATGATTCAATCCT
>CAZJTO010000290.1:0-3690 GCA_964548935.1 uncultured Saprospiraceae bacterium | reverse complement strand
GAAGAATTTTATATTCTGAGTTTCAATCAGTTTGGCTTCGATTAGAAACTTGAGTTTCTCATAATCCCCACCCCAATAAACACCATTGACAATCGGAATACTGTTATCCAAGATATCACCGCGATCGTGGATGTAGTGTAAGGTATCATGAGCCACAGGGCCACCGACATATAACTGAGCGTCTATCTCTGGAAAATCCTGTATTAAAGTGTTGATCTTAGTATTGAGTCTCTTGTTAAGGATAAAGCCAACTGTGCCCTCCGTTTTGTGGTGGTCAGTAATAAGAACGGCAGCACGACCAAAATTGGAATCCTCCATAAATGGTTGAGCCAATAGCACCGTTCCTTTTTTTACTGCGCCTCGTTTCATACTTCTTTCCACACTTCGGTTTCGACATCACGGGAGACCTTCCGCACCATGCCTTGTAAAATTCGACCTTTCCCACCTATTTCAACAAATTGCTGGATGCCATCACTGATCATATTCTGTATGGTGTGCGTCCACTTAACCGGGCTGGTGACCTGATCTATTATATTTCGCTTGATCTCATCTCCCTTTGTGACAGCTTGAGCGGTTACATTTTGGTAGATGGGAATCTTAGCATCATTAAAGCTGATGGCCTCTACTGCCGTAGCGAATGGCTCCACTGCGGGGTCCATCAGCGGACTGTGAAAAGCTCCACCTACACTGATCTCCAATGCTCGACGAGCGCCCTGCTCTTGGCATGCTGTTATGGCCTTACTGATCCCTTCTTTTGAACCAGAAATCACCAATTGACCTGGACAATTATAGTTAGCTGGCACCACAACTTCGGGGATGTCAGCACAAATCTTCTCAACTACCTCGTCTTCCATACCGAGAATAGCGGCCATGGTACTGGGGTTTTGCTCACAAGCAGACTGCATGGCTTCTGCCCTGCTTCTTACTAACGAGAGTCCATCCTCGAAGCTAATTACTCCACCGACGACCAATGCTGTTAATTCCCCAAGAGAATGACCTGCCAATGCAGATGGTGTTGGATGATCAGCGTGATACTTAGACCACACCAGGTAACTATGTAGAAACACAGCTGGTTGTGTATTGATGGTCTGTTTAAGTGCTTCTTCAGGACCTCCGAGCATGACCTTTGTTAGATCAAATCCTAAGATTTCATTTGCCTGATCAAACACTCCTTGATAAGCATCATAGAGCTGCTCTCCCATACCAACAAACTGTGCCGCCTGTCCTGCAAATAAATAGGCCTGATTTTTCGCCATAAATTATCTCAATTTCGTTCCCAACAAAGTCAAAAATTCCGTGCGTGTCTCTACATTCTTAAATTCTCCGGTAAAAGCCGACGTCGTAGTAACCGAGTTTTGTTTTTGTACACCCCTCATCATCATGCACATATGTGCCGCTTCAATAACGACAGCGACACCCAACGGTTTGAGCGTATCCTCAATACAATGAAGGATCTGATCTGTCAACCTTTCTTGTACCTGGAGTCTTCTTGCAAATGCATCTACCACTCTAGGAATCTTACTAAGGCCCACAACCTGACCATTAGGTATATAGGCGATATGTGCTTTACCAAAAAATGGTAGTATATGATGCTCACACATCGAGTAAACCTCGATATCCTTCACTAAAACCATCTCACTATAGTCCTCTTTAAACAGTGCTCCAGTGAGAATCTCTTTTGGATCAAGGTCATACCCATGTGTAAGGTACTGCATTGCTTTTGCCGCTCTCTCTGGTGTTTTTAAGAGACCTTCACGCTTTGGATCTTCATTGATCAGTGACAACACTGACTCATAGTGCCCTTTTAACTGGTCTGTCTCTATATCCGAATATTCTTCTGATTTCTTATATCCCATCTCATCACAATTATACTATGTAAATATTAGTACTACTATGAACAGGTGATAAATCTAAAAGATTCGTGTATTCATCCTAATTTTTAAATAATGTTGAATTTGTCCTGTAGTTTTAGTTTATGTTTTTAAATATCGATGATAATCAGAAATTTTACGAGCTCATAGAGAAGGGAATCCAAAAGGGAATCCTGTATCATATCTTCTTTTGGGTCGTATTTTTCTTCTTTTTGATCATCATGGACAACAGCGAGATCGCCTTGGCGCATAAGATGTTACACAAGGCGATCCGATTGATATTTTACATCTCGATTGTATATATCAATATCAACTATTTGTTTCCGAGGTTTCTGAAGCACAACAAGTTGGTACTCTATGTGATATTCCTCTTCTTGAGTGTGGCAATTTTTACTCCGATCGAAGTATGCTTACAGTATTTGGTCTTTAGATTGGATCATATCACGTTTTCAGAAGCATTTACCTGGCAGTCTAACTCTACATTCTTTCTGGGTGGGTTCTTCATCACATTTTCAGCTTCTATCTATAAGATCATCAATGATTGGATGGCCCATCAACGTGAGCGAACAGAGCTACAGAAGCAGAATCTAAGGTCTGAGCTCAAGTTTTTGAAGACCCAAATCAATCCGCATTTTTTCTTTAACACCTTGAACTCCCTCTATGCGCTGACGCTAAAGAAGTCTGACAAAGCCCCTGAGATAGTCTTGAAACTCTCCGAGATGATGCGATACATGCTCTATGAATCAAATGAACGCATGATAGACCTCTCACAGGAGATTAACTACATAAAAAATTATCTGGAGCTAGAGCGCCTGCGCCATGGTGACAACTTTCAGATAGACTTCAATCTTACAGGTGATCCGATAGGTCATGAGATAGCACCACTGATGTTTATTCCATTCATTGAAAATAGCTTTAAGCATGGTATAGATCATGAACTGAAAGCTGGTTATGTAAAGATTGACCTGGGTGTGAAGGAAGATAGCCTTGATCTATCTGTGCGGAATAGCAAGCCATCTGCGATCACCGAAATTCAGGCTTCTAAAAAAGCTGGCGGTATTGGCTTAGTCAATGTCAAGAGACGTCTAAAAATATTGTATCCAGCCAAGCATGCACTAACGATAGATCAATCAGAACATGAATACATAGTAAATATGCATCTCAAGCAGACGCTCAAAATGTCTTAAGGGGACCTTTGCTTGGCTAAATCGAAGATTACAAGAAGTTCATAGAATAAAATGTGATTCTATTGTAGAATCCTTGTTATTAGTCTGGAAATAGTGATCCAACGATCAGCAATCAGATGGATCACACTATATTTAATGTAAACCGAATAAGTAGATATGATTAATACGATTATAGTTGATGATGAGCCACTGGCACTTGAGATTATGGAGGCGCATATCGAGAACATCCCTGAACTTAAACTCATAGCCAAATGTAACAACGCCATCGAGGCAAATAAGGCGCTTAATGAACATGATGTAGATCTCATGTTCAGTGATATCAATATGCCGCAGCTATCAGGTATCGAATTCTTCAGGTCCCTGAAGAACCCACCTATGGTCATATTTACTACAGCTTATCCAGAGTATGCCGTGGAGGGCTTCAATTTGGAGGCTCTTGACTATCTCCTTAAGCCAATCAGCTTTGAGCGGTTCCTAAAAGCCACTAATAAAGCTATCGAAAAACATAAGATCAACTGCGCCACAAGTGCTACAGGAGACGGTGTACTTGATAGCTCAGAAGACTTCTTCTTCGTTAAGTCTGATAAGAAACTGGTGAAGACATTCTACCGAGATATACTCTATATAGAAGG
>CAZJTO010000289.1:0-3703 GCA_964548935.1 uncultured Saprospiraceae bacterium | reverse complement strand
CCATTTTTTACTGTCACACTTTGGTCTTTAACCCAAGCTGATTTGATGTTTTTCAATGTTTTAGATGCTTTAGCAACTGCACTTGCTGTTGCATCTTCCCAACTCTTCTTAGATGAAGAAAGTACTTCGACTACTTTTACTACTGACATGTTGTTTGTTTTTAAAATTTGTTTTGAAAAAAAACCATATTTCGGAATGACATATCGCATCACTCCAATGAATCATGATCTATACTATTTAACTCTATAATATCTTATAAGATTACCCTTCAATTGTTATCTTTTTAGAACCTGCCAGTCCACCGGACCTCCAGGCCTTGAAAATCCAATATTTCATAGCACACTCCCGCCGTACATAACGGACCACCACGACGTTCACCCAAGAAGAAATTGAGTGTATGCCTACTGTGCGGTTTGACGCTTAAGTTTCCGCCTACATACCATCTCTCAGTGGTGCTCTCATCAAATATCAGAAACGGATCAGTGGTTCTCTCTGCAACGAGTGATACGGCGACATCTTTGCCCGCTTGCAAGGCCAGAGCATAACTTTGATTCTCTACCCGACCCTCGGGTCTGATGAAGGTCTGATACTCTACCTGCGGTAATAGACGTATATTTTCATGAAGCCCAAGCTCCCAATACGTGCCAACAGAAACTCGTCGGCTCTCTCTCTTGAACGGATCTTCGGCATAATCAACGAAAACTTTGTATTCATGGTAATTGCCAAATACACTCTTCCACTCTGCAAAATACTCTCGGAAATTAAAGGTATTACTGCCAAACTCATTGCTGGCAAGCGCATGATTGACATTGATCGAACTATGCTCATTAAATGTGTAGAACAGATCAATCTGATATCCTGATTCGTCAAGAGGGTTGGTAACATGTACGCTTCTATTGAGGGTACGATAGGTCTGTTGTTTGATAAGAGCAGGCGGTTCGTTAAAACCATTGCCTATGATGAAGTCTTGGTAGTTCTTGTACTCAATATTAAAGCTTAGATCACCAATGAAACCATTGACCCCTGCATAAAGCGCATTGTTATTAATACTTGATTGTGCATTGGCAAACTCGACATAATAGTTCAACACTTTAAACAGAGGACCTGTCAGGCTAACACTATATAGATGCTGTAAATCCAATCTCTCATCTTGTATGACTACATAGCTCGCACCTATCTTTTGCCTCTTAGGCAGCTTATATTCTGCTGCCACTGCGTATACTGATTGATTACGGCGTTGTGCTCTCTCAAACGTAGGTGGTAATGCATTATTAAGCACCTGACTATACATGGTAGTGACATTGAACTTCTTGCCCTTATATTTTACTAGTGCACCTAGATGATCACGATGAAAGTAGTTCCGCGACCGAAATCCAAAATCTTCAAGCAGGGCTCCTTGTATCTCAAATGAGCGTATCAATAATCCTCGTCCTATCGTCTCGTAAAAATTACCTAACTTAATAGACCAGCGTTTTTTCCTATAGCTAAGACTCGCTTGAGATAAGGCAGCAAAATTGCGGTTGCTAATTGGGGTGACGTAACTTTCAGCAGTTGCCGAGAGCTTTAAATTGCCTATTCTGTAGTTTACGATAAACCTATCATAAAGCGAAACGAACGATGGGCGGTTTTCATCGGGAAGCTTGCCGACTTGCACCTCGGTTAAATTAGTCAACGAGAACTGACCAATAGCATACTGCCCAATAAAACATAGTAGTATGATCTGAAGTATCCTCATTCCAACATGGTACGGATGTGTTCCTCGATCTCTCTTTCATCTCCGCTTCTAAATCCTTCATGGACATAGACAATCTCATCATGCTCATCTAATATCAGTAAAGTGGGATAAGCCTGAAAACCATGGGCATTTTTAAGCTCACAGTCAATATCCTTGAGTATTGGGTAGGTTATGGACATAGAGTTGATCACGGGATCTATTAAGCCAACACTTCTAGGTCCATCACAACTAATACCGACAACCGCTAATCCTTCATCGGCCAATTGCTCATATAAATGATTAAGCTTTGGCATTGCCTTTACGCAGGGCGAGCACCAAGTTGCCCAAAAATCTATGACGGTCACCTTGGAACCTTTTAAATCATCTAATGTCTTCCATTCTCCATCTAGATCCTCTAAAGAAAAGTACTCTAAGGTCTGAGCAGATATTGTCGTCGAAATAGTGAATCCGACGAAGAGGAGAATTGTTTTAATCGCTAACTTCATTAGTCTGCAAGTAATTCTTCTACTACTACAACTGCCTCATCGAGATTGTTAGCAGCAACACTATTACCACGATAGACCACACCACCATCTCGACCTATAATCAATATGCGATCATAGGTGCTATCAAATTGGCGAGAAACCTCTGACCCCATAACTCCAAGTGGAAATGTAATCTCTGAGCGTTCGGCGTAAGACTCTACGGCAGCGACATTGCCATCCCAGTTATCAATACCGATTATGCTATAATCATCACGCTCGCTGAATGCCACGTTAAGACGAGATTCTAATTCAGGGCCGACTGCGATACATGGACCACAAGCATTCCCGAAAATAAATAAGACATATACGTCCCCTTCAAAATCCTTATTGTTGATAATGTCACCATCATAAGTATTCAACTCAAAATATGGGGCTTTATCAAGGACAATCGCGGGTTCATCAGATTCAACAATAGGCTCTTGCTCGCTGCTACATGAGATAAATGCGAGACCAATGCCTAAGACTAACAGATAGAATATTCGTTTCATCATTTAAAGTTCTTTTGTCTATTATATGCAAATATAATCTAATGCGTTGTCTACCCCAAATAGGTAGATTCTATTTATGTCGTTTCTGAAACCAAAACCCCACATTGTCGCAGAACTCAACGGGCATAATTATTGCACAGATCATACATACAATCATAGAGAATGGCCAGCGGCGATAGAGATTCGGTAATCATTTTAATAGATTGTCCCGATCAAAAAGGGATAGTACATCAAGTATGTGATTTTGTCTTAACTAATAATGGCAATATTATTAAGCTCGATCAACATGTAGATCATACGGACAATTTACTTTTTATGCGTATTGAATGGGATCTGTCGGACTTCACTATACCGTCAGATAAGATTGAAGAATATTTTGATACGCTCATAGCCAAGAAGTATCAGATGCACTGGTCGCTTCACTTTAAGGGCCACAAGCCAAAGGTTGCCATATTCGTATCCAAATATGCCCATTGTATACACGATATCTTGAGTCGCTATGAGTCGGGAGAATGGGACGTAGAGATCCCATTGATTATCAGTAATCACGAAAAGTTTGCCCCTCTAGCCAAGCAGCATAATATTCCTTTTCATCACTTCCCGATTACTAAAGAAACGAAACAAGAGCAGGAACGACAGGAAATTGAGCTACTTAAAAAGCACAATGTAGATTTTGTCCTACTTGCACGTTATATGCAGATCCTTTCGCCTCTCCTTATAGATGCTTTCCCGATGAAGATCATCAATATTCACCATTCCTCACTACCAGCCTTTGCTGGAGCCAATCCATATAAGGCTGCATATGTACGTGGTGTAAAGTTTATGGGTGCTACGGCTCACTATGTAACCGAGGACCTTGACGAAGGGCCTATCATTGCCCAAGATGTCATACCTATCTCCCATAGAGATAGTATCGCCGATATGAAACGTAAAGGAAAAAATATCGAGAAGATCGT
>CAZJTO010000288.1:0-3724 GCA_964548935.1 uncultured Saprospiraceae bacterium | reverse complement strand
AATAACAAAACCGTCGAAAACGAAGGTAGTGTTTCTGAGTTTTTATCTTCTGTGGCTGATGACAAAAGGCGAGAAGATGCGATGACTGTTGATGAGATGATGAGAACAATCACGGGCGAAGAACCCAAAATGTGGGGAACAAGCATCGTTGGTTTTGGGAAGTATCACTATAAATATGAGAGTGGGAGAGAGGGCGATTTTATGAAGGTGGGCTATTCTCCACGTATATTAAATCTGACGATCTATATCATGACGGGATTTGACCGATATGATGAATTAATGTCTCAACTCGGCAAACATAAGACAGGCAAATCTTGCTTGTACATTAAGAAACTGGAAGACGTTGATCAAGACGTACTGTACGAACTGATCTCGCTATCCTTTGCACATATGACTAAAAAGTACGGCTGACAGCCAGCTGTTTGACAAAGCATCTACATATTCCTCTACCAAAAATCGACATAAATCGACCATTCGTAGAGAAGGAGTAAGTCATGGCTTAAGTATATAATAGATTTGGAGTACCTAATCCACCCATTGTTAACAATCCTATTATAACTCATCACCCAGAGTTTTATAGAAACTAAATTATTGCTAAGTAATGCGTGATTATAACATTTGGCTGATCGATGATGACCCTATTCAGAACAAACTCAACAGGAGTACGATTTCTAAGGTGTTTTCAGAAATGTGTACCATCGAGAGCTACACAGATCCTCAAAATGCCTTAGGCGAATTAAAAGAAGGTTCTGAAGAACCAGATTTTACTTTTATTGACCTCGATATGCCCACTATGACGGGAACCGAATACATCAAAGAGGTACAGAAGATAGGACAGCGTACACCTGTCGTAATTCTATCATCATCTATTAATGGAGAGATTTTAGAATTCGCCGAGCGCTGCAAGTTGGTCTATACCTGTATCCATAAACCTCTGATGAAATCCGATCTTTCTTTTTTCGAATCACTCCCGTCGTAATATGACGACGAGGTCATCCTGCTCAACCAAGGTTTTTTCTTTTAAGATGATCTGATCAACGATCGCATGATAAGGAGCGGTGATTGTACTTTCCATTTTCATCGCTTCTATAGTAAACAAAGGGTCATTAGTGGCGACTTTATCACCCACACTCACACTTATTTTAGATAGATTCCCTTGTAATGGTGATCCAATTTCTTGATCACCTTGGACTTTTCGATTTTCCTTGACTGTTGATTTGAGAGATTTATCTAAGGTGACGATAGATCGGATCGCACCATTCATTCTGAATATAGATAGTCGGGTGCCACTCTCACGAGGAGCGTTTGTATTTAGATATTGGATGATTATATTCTTGCCTTTACTGATCTGCACCTGTATTTCATCATTAAATTTCACACCATAAAAGAATGCTGCTGACGGCAATTTACTGGTGTCGCCATATTTCTCTTGATGATCATAAAAGCCTTGATAGACTTTGGGATAGAGACTATAGCTTAAGAAGTCCTCAAACTTCTTGCTCTCTGGAAAATCTACTACAAACTGTTCATACTCGCTGTCAAAATCTATGGGCGTCAGGTGAGCATTTGGCTTATCGGTAAATGCCTTTTGATTTTTCAAGACCATTTTTTGAAAGTCTTCTGGCCAGCCTTCTTCACGTTGGCCGAGCTCTCCTTTCATGAGAGAAATCATTGAATCGGGAAATGCCATCGTATTTCCATTGGTCTTAATATCATCAATGCTATACTCATTGGCGGTCATAAACATGGCCATGTCACCTACTACCTTTGATGATGGGGTCACTTTCACGATTCCTCCCAATAGGTCGTTTACGGCTTTGTAGTTTCTTTTTACCTCCTCAAATTGATCTTCTAAGCCAAGTGATCGGGCTTGTGGTCTCAGATTAGAGTATTGACCGCCGGGAATTTCATGCTCGTAGACCTCGGCAGTGCCGGATTTCAGTTCGGTCTCAAACGAGTAGTAGTATTTTCTGACAGTCTCCCAGTAGTTAGAGTATTCATTCATACTCGAGAGGTTGATGGGGTTTTCTCTCTCATGCCCCTGTAACATGGCAGCTACAGAGTTCAAATTGGGCTGTGATGTAATTCCTGACAGTGCACTATTAGCGAGATCGATTACATCTACCCCTGCATTTATTGCTTTAAGATATGTCGTGCTCTGGATCGATGACGTGTCGTGTGTGTGGAGATGGATCGGTATGTCGATATGCGATTTTAATTCGCTGATGAGTATCTCTGCAGCCATTGGCTTGAGTAGGCCTGCCATGTCTTTTATGGCTAAAATGTGCGCTCCAGCATCCTCTATGGCTCGGGCCATATCTTTGTAATACTGTATGTCATATTTGGCATTTTTATCCAGGACATTGCCGGTATAGCATATACACACTTCTGCCAAGGCAGTAGTCCGCTCTCTCACTGTCTTTATACTGGTCTGCATCGCCTCGAGCCAATTCAATGAATCGAATATCCTAAAGACATCTATCCCGAATTCCCATGAGTGCTCAATGAATTTTTCGATTAGATTGTCTGGGTATGCTTTGTATCCGACAGCATTACTTCCTCTCAAAAGCATCTGAAGTAAGGTATTGGGAGTTGCAGCCCTGATCTTTTCGAGTCGTTTCCATGGGCATTCCTTCAGGAATCTCATGGCTACATCGAATGTGGCGCCACCCCATACCTCCATAGAGAACAGCTCATGGCCGTGCCTTTTGGCATAGGATTCGGCTACATTGATCAGATCGTAGGTCCTCATTCGAGTAGCTAATAACGATTGATGGGCATCTCTGAAAGTCGTATCTGTATAGTGTATGATGGTTTCATTCTTGAGCCACTGAGCAAATTTATCTGGACCCAGGGCCTCTAATTTTTGCTTAGTGCCATCTCTGTACTCGAGATGTGCATGATCTGGTACAATCGCCTTGCTGAAAATGACATCTGGATCACGCTTTTTAACATCAGGATTGCCGTTGACGATGACTTCGCTGAGGTATGTGAGTAGTTTGGTGCCTCTATCTCGCCATTGCGGCTTCTGTGAAGACAAGTGAGCTTTTTCTTTGATGAAGTTGACGGTGGTTTTCCCTGATCGGAAGTCTTCATCTTTTAGCAAGTTTAATAAAAACGGAATGTTAGATTTAACACCTCTAATTCTGAATTCTCTGAGAGCCCTATGTAGTCTGTCGGATGCTGCTGCCATATTGTTACCGGATGCAGTAACCTTCACCAAGAGACTATCAAAAAATGGAGAAATCTTAGCTCCAGAATAGGCATTTCCAGCATCGAGACGTATCCCAAAACCACTTGCACTCCGATAGGCTACTAAGCGGCCATAGTCTGGCTTAAACCCTTCAGAGGGATCTTCTGTCGTAATGCGACATTGGATGGCTACCCCTCGATAGTGTACCGCATCTTGGCTTTTTATCCCGATCTGTTCATCCCATAGCTCTAGGCCCGTGGCAATGAGTATCTGAGCTTTTACGATGTCAATTCCGGTAATCACTTCGGTAATGGTGTGCTCGACTTGTATGCGTGTGTTAACCTCAATAAAATAGATTCGCTCATCAGCATCCACCAAAAACTCTACTGTCCCTGCATTTTGGTAATTGAGCTCACCACAAATGTCGAGTGCATATTGGTACAATTTTTTTTTGGTCTCCTCCTTTAGGCTTGTAGCTGGTGCGACTTCAACTACCTTCTGGTGTCTGCGTTGCACACTGCAGTCGCGCTC
>CAZJTO010000287.1:0-3727 GCA_964548935.1 uncultured Saprospiraceae bacterium | reverse complement strand
TTGCCGGTCAGCGGTAGCAAGACGATCCTTGTAAAAAGTAAAAGAACTCAGAATGTTAAAACCACATTGACTGCCATTGGATCAAATGGCCTGAAGAAGGAGATCAGTCTACACGTATTTTGTCAACATTCGACCTTATTGTTATTGCGGAAGATTAGGCAAAATATCATTGAGTTCTTCTTCATCATTTTTGTGTTGATCGTATTTTTGATTATTGGTGTGGTCGTATTTGATATCATCAAGCAATTAATGATTAAATGACACCCACCAAAATGTCATGCATCCTTGACGAGCTCACATGTAACAAGAATAATTTCAAGCGAGATATGCTCAATAATCGTATATTTGCAGCCAATTTCAAGAATTTATAGCTTCTTGATCGGGATTTTTAAGAAAACTATCACAGACCATAAAATTTTATACTTTGATCATTATCAACGTAAAAGAAGAAGAAACCATCGACAGAGCTCTTAAGAGATATAAGAGAAAGCACAGAAATGTCGGTATCATTAAAGAAATCAGAAATCGCAAGCATTACACAAAGAAATCTGTCGCTCGCAGAAACGAAATCATCAATGCGCGATACCGTCAGTTGAAGTTTGCTGACGCGTAATTACTCACTCTAAAAATTTTATCTCATGGCGAGAAGAAGTACAAAACGCTTCGAATATGGCGAAGGCGTGTACTATTTTGAAATCAAAAAAGGTTTCAATAACAACATTTGCATTAAACGAGTAACGCTAAGAAAAGCTCTTGAGGCTTATAACATGTATCTACGTACACAGCGTGACAATTGCAAATGGCTCGGCAAATGGAATGGTAAAAAATTTATCGAAGACGACGTGAATGCTCTTTTTGAGCAGGAGAAGATCGCCGCATATAGCGCATAGTTATGGGTTTTTTAGATACACTTAAAGGAATATTCGGTGGCGCTAAAGGAGGCAGTTCATCTTCAACTCCTTCCGGTAAAATGACTGGAAAAATTGTTCATTTCAATTATCGCAAAGGATATGGCTTCGTTGAAGCAGACGGGATTGAAAACAAGATTTTTCTGCACGTTTCAGAACTGACTGGCAAAGCAAGAAAAGGTAAAGGCGTAGAATTCAAAATCGAAAAGACTGAAAAAGGGATTAAGGCCAAAGATGCTGTAATCCTAGATTAAATTCTTGTTTCAGATTTTTATTTGGATTCATACATTTTGATGATTAGGCTCGGTCTGATCACTCTTATTCATGTCTGTAGGTGATACAGGGATATGGACGATTACTGAGGTCCCTTTCTGTGGTACCGAGTCGAAGCTTATCTCTCCTCTTAAAAGATTCACTCGAGATTGTAGATTGCCCAACCCAAGCCCTTTAACTACTTCACTCTCAATAAATCCGATACCATTGTCCTCTACCATGAGCATGATGTGATCATCAGTTTTATTAATCTGCACATCAATTTCAGTAGCTTGGGCATGTTTCAGAGCGTTATTCAGCAATTCTTGGATGATCCGATATACATGAAGCTTGGCATTGTCTCCGAGCATACCATCTATCTCATTAGTATGCAAGCTAATCTCGAGTGTGCCGCGGGTGTTATATCTATTGATCAGATCTCCGAGTGCAGCACTTAATCCTAATGTTTCGAGAGAGTTTGGTTTCAGGTTGCGGGAGATATCACGTACGTCTTTGCACGCCACATCAATGAGTTTCATGATCTTGTGGTATTCAGCACTATCACTCAGCTCATCATTGTCCACTTGTAGGCTATCATATTGCAATTTGAGCGTTGATAGCATTCCCCCGAGGCTATCATGTAGATCTATAGCTATGCGAGTACGCTCAGCCTCCTGACCATTGACCATGGCTTGAAGGTTTTTGATTTTGAGGGAGTTTTCGAGCTCGTTGATCCGTTGATCATTGATTTCTTTTTGCTGTTGGGTGATTAGATTTTTTGCTGCGAGTTTCTGTTTTTGCAGCCGATACAAGTAGACCGCTATTGCTGTCAGAAGTAATAACATTGAGCCTAGCACAAAGAACAATCTGGTCCGCCTGAATAGCCTTGTTTCACTTGATTCATAATCTTGTTCGAGTTCGCGGATCTCTCGTTCTCTCTCGAGGGTCTGATACTTCACTGCGAGCTGATTGGATAGGGCATATTTTTCTTGGCTGTATTGATTTTGTCGTAAGATATTGGCACGCTCTGCAGACTGGTAGGCCTGTTCGTAGTTTTCCTGGTCACGATAGAGCGCTGACAGGAGATCATAGTTTTCGATAGCCATTTCATCATCAGCACTGAGTAGTGATTCTGAGAGTTGGGCATAGTTGAGTGCTTTGCTGTCTTGGCCATCCTTGTTGAGATAGCTAGCCATCGTGTGATAGACCTGGGATGACACTTTTTTCGCGCCATATTTTTCTTCGAGTTTGATGGTATATAGCCCTTGTTCGACTACATTTTCAACCTTACCGAGCTTGCCGAACAACTCGATAATGAGTACCCGTATCTCTAACTCTTGATCACGATCCTGGATCTCGATGCTGGTGGCCAGAGCTTGCTCAGCATAAGGGATCGCTTTTTCGTAATCCTGCTTTTTCTGATAGACTTGCCCGAGTTGCTTAGTCGCTATCAGTTGACTTAAGTTGTTCTGCTGTCCATTAAAATATCTGAAGGCCTCCGATGACAGTTTAAACGCATCATCGAGATAGATCTCCTCTAAAATGTAGAACTCCGCCAGCGCTAATCGAGCACTATAGTATCCGTCCTCATTCTCCAAAAACTTATACAATGTAGCACTCTCAATTAGGTCACCTATGATGTCCTGATTACGCAAGGGTATGTCAAAGTTCAATTTGGCTCGATCATAGTAGGCTCTGGCACGAACGTGAATATCATTTGTGGTGAGTCCTTCTTCTATCCGGTCATTAATAAACTTGAGCTGGTCAAGATAATTACTATCTCCCTGTGACCATGCAGGCCAGACACTCATCATTATATATACTAAAAGTATGCTCCGAAGGGTTAAGTATCCCATATCTACTAATCTGCTTCTTTATTGAATGGTTAGTAATTAGAGTAAACCCTATATTATCTGAGATAGAAAGAGGATTACCTTGACCACGTAAATTATAGTTAATGATAAGAATACTGATTGTTGATGACCATAAAATGTTTGTCGAAGGCCTTGAGTTCATTTTGAGCAAGGAGGACGATATTACTATTGTCGAGAGATGTTTTGAAGGGAAAGATGTTTTCAATAAAGAACTGTTGGAGAAAATTGATATCATTCTGCTCGATATTAACCTGCCTGATATGAGCGGTATCGAGGTATGTGAGCGCATCCTCAAACTCAATCAGACTGTCAAGATACTAGTGCTCTCTATGCATGATGAAGAGAGCTATATTACTGAAGTGCTTAAGAGTGGGGCCTTAGGGTATGTTCTTAAGAACACTGGCCGTAAGGAGCTCGTAACCGCCATCCGTACGGTCTCGTCGGGAAGGACTTACTTCAGTGAAGCCATCACCAACACAATTATGAATGGCTTGATGAATAATAATCGAAAGGCCAAGCCTGTAGAAAAAGACGTTCCTAAGATCACCAGACGAGAGAAAGAGGTCTTAGACCTGATCATGGACGAAAACACCAATCAAGAAATAGCTGGCAAGCTATTCATCAGTTTAAAAACTGTGGAGGCTCATCGCAGCAATCTCCTATCTAAGCTCAATGCGCGCAATACTGCGGGAT
>CAZJTO010000286.1:0-3734 GCA_964548935.1 uncultured Saprospiraceae bacterium | reverse complement strand
CTCTCTACAATACTCCCCAGATCAGCTGGCGAATAATTCACAGATTTAAGGACCTTTTTATCCTCATTGCGATAGACGAAATACTTGTTGGCTCGCTCGACGATATGGGAGTCGGTGTTCTTCTCATTGCGGTAGTAAGCTTGAGTCTGCTCGGCTTCCTCCATACTCTGGCATGGCTTACTCATATTGGAGCGGTGCACCTCGTCAAATAACGTCTTGAAACGTCCTGCCAAACCAAATTCGATGACGGCGCCTGATAGGACATATTGGATATCCGCCAGTGCATCGGCAACTTCTACAAGGTCGTTATCTGCGATGGCTTGCTTAAGCTCGTCGAGTTCCTCTTGCAGCAGATTTATACGCAACTCACAGCGCTCCTTTGCTGGAATAGTCGGTTGAGTTAGAATCGGTAAGTCGAATACCTCATGAAACTCAGCTACATCACTTAAGCCTTGAGGTTCTTTATATGATTTTGACATGGTTCTACTATTTTTGGAATGACTCGTGAGCCATAATGATCGAGACACAAGTATACATATCTCTAATAGTCTTTATATGAAAAGGAAAGAATTTTTGAAAAAAGGAGTAGTTGCCGGTGTAGCGCTGGCTACCATAGGCGCTTGTGTTACTAAAGGAGAGTCGGCAAATATCAACACCAAGAAGCGCATTAAGTGGAAAATGGTCACCACTTGGCCACCTAACTTTCCTGTCCTTGGTGAGGGCTGCCAACTCTTTGCAGAGTGGGTAGAAGAGATGTCTGAAGGTAGATTGATCATAAATGTATATGGTGGCGGAGAGCTGATCCCTCCCCTTCAGATCTTTGAAGCAGTCAGCAGTGGTGCCTGCGAGATCGGTCATGGCTGCGCTTACTATTGGGCGGGAATACAACCTGCATTTCAGTTCTTTGGAGGAGTACCCTTTGGTATGGATGCACCAGAGTACGATGCATGGATGTCCGAAGGCGGTGGCTTGGAGCTTTGGACAGAGCTATATGCTCGATATAATATCGTACCGATCCCTGCTGGTAACACCTCGGCACAGATGGGTGGCTGGTTTAATAAAAAGATCGACACCATGGCCGACTTCAAAGGGCTCAAGATGCGTATGCCAAGCCTCGGCGGCAAGGTGCTTGAGCGTGTCGGCGGCACAGCGGTTCTCTCGCCCGGCAGCGAACTCTATACTAACCTCGAACGGGGTGTAATAGACGCTACAGAATGGATCGGCCCCTATCATGACTATTTGATGGGGTTTCACCAGATTGCTAAGTATTACTATTATCCTGGGTGGCATGAACCGGGCTCACTCCTTGAAAACATGATCAACAAGCGCGATTGGGACAACCTAAGTCCAGATCTTAAGCAGATCGTCAGAGAGGCATCGGAGCGTCTCAACAAGTTTGTCTATACCACCTTTCGTGCTAAGAACTTCGAATATCTCCAAAAGATCAAAGCCGAGAGTGACGTCCAAGTAATCGAATTTTCTTCTGAAGTCTTAGCTTCTCTAAAAGGCACCTTTGACCAAATCCTTCAAGAAGAAGCCCAAAAGGATCAATTATTCAAAAGAGTCTATACCGCCTATCAAGACTTTAGAAGCACCTATGCCGAGCGAGATCTCCCGCCAGATACACTGTACTTCAACAGGGTGATTTAGCAAGATTTGGTCCTCTATTTTCAGAACAGTAAGGTCATAAACTTTAAGCTGTACAAAATTGTATTTTAGCACCTGATTTACACCTAATTATCCTAAGTCGAACGCATAGTGGAGAATAAACTCGATCGAGATAACTGGAATATCTACAAGCTCTGGATTCTAATCTGTACAGTACTCATCATCAGCTGGACAAGCTGTCATAGAGGCACCTATAAGGGAGACTCATTTTACCTCGGTGGCATCCAAGTCAACGAACCCAACACTAATGAGTGGGTGACCCTCCTCAAAGATGTAGGCATGAATACCGTATCAGTAACAGTATATGCTCGCCAGGGAATCTGGAACAGTGATAATATCTGGTGGAATGAACAAGATGAATCCGTCGTCCATGAGATCCGAGCTGCCAAAAAACAGGGGCTCAAAGTCGTATTTATACCACGTGTAACCTTAGATCACTACTTTGAAGAAAACAGCTTCCTTTGGCACGGCATGACCATGCCAGAGACGGATAGCCTAGTGAATAATTGGTTTGATTGGTATACCGTATTCGTTGATAAATGGGCTAAAGTATGTGAAGCTGAAGGTGTTGATGTCATGGCTATAGGCAGTGAGATGAGGATGCTCTCAGCCACACATGCCGTTAGCGAAGTGCCCGAGCTGGAATCTTACTACCTCAATCCACAAAAGCAGGAAGAATACATCGAGGATCGCATGCAATATCGGGATATGATTCCTCCAGAAGAACTCTGGGTGCGAGGCAAGGACACTAATTATGAATCACTCTTAAAATATCTTCAAGATGAAGTGGCGACAAAAATAACATGGGCTAATTCCGTATCCTACGCCGATACTGCAGATCCTATAGCAGCGATCAATAACCGCAAGGCTCTCATGCTACAGAAATGGTATGAACTCATCTCTACCGTGCGACAGTCTTATACTGGCAAGCTCACTTATGCCGCTAACTTTGACAACTATCAAAACGTTGCCTTCTGGGATAAGCTCGACTTTATAGGCATCAATGCATACTTCAAGCTGAGAGATTATCAGCCTAATATCTCCGAGTCGTACCTCACCCAAGAATTTGAAAAGTCTTGGGAGCGCATTTTTACAGATTTAGAACTGTTCCGTGAAGAGCACGCCCTCGAACAGAAAGCCCTATTTACAGAGTTAGGATATCTCTACAAGGAGAATAGCACAATTATGCCCTGGGAAGGATTTGGCTTCTCCATAGCCCACTCCATGGATCGTAAGGATCTGCTCGTCTGGAGCAAACAAAAAATCGATCAAAACGAAAGAAGACTTGCCGTAGAAGCGCTCTATAAGGTCAATAAGAAATATGACTTACTCAACGGCATTCTCTACTGGAAACTCACCACTAAAGAGTATCACATCCCGCATGAACCCTTCGTCCTCCACATCAAGAGAGATGGCAACGATCCACTGCAGGAATCGCTAGTGAGGTTTTTGGAGATGTAAATTTTGTATGTAGGGTAAGTAGGTTCTGTTTTATCACCCCCTGCCTTTCCTACAGGCAGGCTACCCCCTCAAGGGATATTGTGATTGATACAGATATAGGGATTGCCATGCGGGATGTTAGTGTATCACTTGTCGCAAGTTCGATTCATCGTGTGTGAGTTTTAGGTATAGTAAAAAAGAGCCAGAACCTTCCAGAACTGATGCTTCTGGCTCTTGATAGTTTAGGTACTATTATGATGATCACTTCTCATCATCTCAGATTGCGAATATAAATGGCATAGTGCAGCCTACTTGCACAGTTATATGAGGCGAGATAATTGCTGAAAATAGCTGACGCTAATGATAGCTTGTGGATTGGAAATTTCAGACCATAAGACGAAAGCCCACATAGGTCAATGCAGGCTTGGCGATTTGGGTATTTGAAATTGTCTCAATGGACTATTGGATTATACAGAATGGAGATTGAGCAAGAAGGTATACACCTCCCGCTGTAGGCTGGATTCCCACCTTCAGGTGGCTAAAGTTTGGGTTCATACAGGATGAACATGTGGATAAGATTGTTTCAATTAGTTTTTGGGACTATGCAGGTGGTAGTGAATAATCGG
>CAZJTO010000285.1:0-3750 GCA_964548935.1 uncultured Saprospiraceae bacterium | reverse complement strand
TCTTGACAGATATCACAGCCAAACATCCAACCTTCCATTTGCTCTTGAAACTCAGTGGGGATTTCCTCTCGGAGTTCGATAGTGAGATAAGAGATACACTTGCTGGCATCAAGAATGTATCCCGACGCTGAGATAGCATCAGTAGGGCACGCATCGATGCATGCTGTGCATGTGCCGCAATGATCCGATACGGGATGATCGTAGGCCAGTTCCAGATCGGAGATGATCTCTGCTAAGAAGAAATATGATCCCTTCTGCTTAGAGAGAAGTAGGGTATGCTTGCCGATCCAACCTAAGCCGCTACGCTTCGCCCAGTCACGCTCCAGTACTGGGGCAGAGTCCACGAATACTCTTCCGTCAATCTCTCCGATCTCTTCGGTGATATACGCAACGAAGCCTTTGAGCTTATCCTTGATAATATGATGATAGTCTTGACCATAAGCATACTTGGAGATCTTAGGCGCGGACGGGTCGGATTGCTCTTTATCGGTGTAGTAATTATATGCTAGGCTGATTACAGACTTGGCTCCCGGAACTAGCAGGGTCGGATCTACTCGCTTGTCAAAGTGATTGGCCATATAGGACATCTGACCGTGATAGTCTTTGCTGAGCCAAGACTCAAGGTGTCTGGCTTCCTCGTCCATGTGTTCAGCTTTAGAGATTCCTACGCTGAGGAAACCTAGCTCCTTTGCTTTAGCTTTGATAAGGGCTGTCCTCTGTGCTGCGCTGGACATGTATAAGATTAGTTAAGGATCTGTAGCTTGGCATACTGCAGCATGATGCGCTTCTCGGCATTGTCAGGGAGTTCTGAGAAGTGTATGGTCGCTACATTGCGCTCGTCAATAGAGAGGACCTTGCCACTGCCAAACTTCATATGCAATACATTCATGCCCTCTTTGATCTCGCTTGGATCATTGGGGATGAAGTTCGCAACATTGACCTTAGGCATCGGCTTAGCAGCCCGTATGGGCTTGAGGCCTGATAGGACCTTAGGTGAGCCAAATTCAGCCTTAGCCTTGATCGGTACGATAGAGTCGATATTCTCAGGAGGGATTTCTTCAAGGAACCTACTCGGATCATTGAAGCGCATCTGACCATATTGATAGCGGCTATTCGCATAGGTCAGTGTGAGGTGCTCTGCGGCACGAGTAATTGCTACATAGAATAGCCTGCGCTCCTCGTCGATCTGATTGGGATCACTGAGTGACATGAACGATGGAAAGAGATTTTCCTCCAAGCCTACGACGAATATCGACTTGAACTCCAGACCCTTAGCAGCATGGACACTCATTAGGGTGACGACGTCGGTGTTGCCTTTGTCTTCATCCATGTCCGTGATGAGCGCTATATTCTGCAGATACTTGGCCAGCGTCTTATCAGCGATTTCTTCTCCTGGCTCGAGTTCATCATCCTCGACGAACTCTTGCATGCCGTCAAGGAGCGCATTTATATTCTCGAGGCGTGCCATGCCCTCCATGCTACCGTCACCCTTGAGTAGGTCGGTGATGCCACTCTTCTTAGAGATATAGAGCGCAGTCTGATAGGCATCGGCCTTTTCCGCTTTTATCCTAAAGTTGGCGATCAGACGCATGAAGTCTGTGAGTACGGTCTGAGCTCGCTTGCTCATCTGCACCATCGGGATCGACTCAAATATGCTGATGTCGTTATCCTCAGCAAAATTGATAAGATTCTCCAAGCTCTTGTTTCCAAAGCCGCGCTTGGGATAGTTAATGACTCGCTTGAACGCTTCGTTATCCTTGGGATTGACCGTCAGGCGCATGTAGGCCATGATGTCTTTGATTTCCTTGCGCTGATAGAATGACAGGCCGCCATAGATGCGATAGGATATGTTGTATCTCCTGAGGTATTCTTCAAATACCCTCGACTGAGCATTAGTCCGATAGAGTATAGCGATCTCGGTGTTTACTAAGGCGTATCGATTTTTTTGTTCGATGATGGAGTCCGCCACTCGTTTTCCTTCTTCGGTATCAGTGATGGTCTTGATCACCTTTATCTTGTTTTCGCCAAGGCGATCGGTCCAGATTTTCTTTTGGATCTGGCGAGGATTGTATGAGATAACGCCATTGGCAGCCTCGACAATATGTTGCGTCGACCTATAGTTTCGCTCCAGCTTGAACGTCTGTACCTTTGGGAAATCAGTCTCAAACTGTAAGATGTTTTCTATTGTCGCACCCCTGAATGAATAGATGCTTTGCGCATCATCTCCGACTATACAGATATTGCGAGGGCTGTCCTCATAGTTGACCAGTTGGCGCATGATCTCATACTGCAGAAAGTTGGTATCCTGAAACTCATCTACCAGTAGGTATTGAAATTGATACTGGTATTTCTTCTTTACGTTTTCAGGATTTTGATAGAGCAGCCTGAACATCTGCAGCAGCAAGTCATCAAAATCCATGGCGCCAGAACGCAAACACTTCTTGACGTACTTGTCATAGATCACATGCATGAGTGGCATTCGATTCATGCGATCATAGGACATCAGTTCCTCATTAGTGGCATAGGACTTTGGCGTGATAAGATTGCTCTTGGCCGATGATATCTTGGACCGCACAGCACCAGGAGAGTACACTTTGGTGTCGAGGCTCATCTGCTTCAAGATTTCCTTAATAACACTTTTGGTGTCATCGGTATCGTATATGGTAAAGTCATTGGGGTACCCCAGATGATGTGCTTCTACTCGGAGTATGCGAGCAAACAGCGAGTGAAATGTACCTGCCCACACCTTCTGAGCTTTAGGGCCGACGACCTTCTCGATCCGCTCTTTCATCTCACGTGCCGCCTTGTTGGTAAATGTCAATGCCAATATCTGCCATGGAGCGACACCCACATTGATCAGATGAGCGATGCGATAGGTCAGTACCCTGGTTTTGCCAGAGCCGGGACCAGCAATCACCATGACAGGTCCATCGACAGTTTCTACTGCTTGACGCTGGACATCATTGAGTTCGTTGAGATAGCTGAATCCTACTTCACTATTATTCATGCTCAAGGCTTGGGTCGAATTTAATTAATGGGTGAAGGTATTACGTTTCGATTAATATATAATCTAAAAGTTACATGCTTTCTTGGGGAGTCAGCAATAGAGTCAATTCATAGTCGATGGCACTTAGTTTTTCCTCAATATCATTGATCATTCCTAATTGCTTATTAAAGTAAAAGCTCCAATATCCTGCAGAAAGAACAAATGAAATCAACCATACGACAGAAGGCGTCAGCGTATGGTCCAACAGACTAAATGCGTAGTACAGCAAAGGGGGAAAGAACAAAACAAAAAAGATCCCGAGCAAGATTATTCTGTACTTTTTGATGTCCAGGCCAGAGCTGATATAGGACAGCTTGCTGATCAGATATGTTGGCAGCTCAGCACTATTGACGTCCACCGTCGGGGTGAGCTTCTGATTATGGACGAGATGAGACTTCATCACATTATGTGCGATTATAGCAAAGCCTATAAGCAACACTAAAAATAATGTTGCCAAGCTAAATCCTTTCAGATAGAATTGATAGATCAAGAGGAGGGTGACTGGGACGCCAAGTAGGTAGTAAGACTGCTGTATGACGGCCTTATCGGTTAACTGCTTAATGTTCTTAAGGCAATCTGACAAGCGATCATTGATGTCGGCAAGTTCTTGATTTGCTAGGTCACGTTGAGATGAATTGTCTCCCTTAAGTGCCTCCAGCCTACTGAGATAATCCTGATATTTCTGTTTTCGATAGATGAGGTCC
>CAZJTO010000284.1:0-3790 GCA_964548935.1 uncultured Saprospiraceae bacterium | reverse complement strand
GATATTAAGAAGTCAACGCATGCATGACGATATTGACCCCAAATCTTGTGTTGTCATTCTTATACCACCGTTTATTCCTAAAATCGTAGTCCCATTCGCAGCCGTAATCTTTGTTAGAATATAGGACGGCTATCCGCCCGTTGATCTCGATCGCTTTGAGATAGTCGTGCACCAAGTCGTCACCCCATCCATTGAGTTCTTGAGAGGTCGTCGGTGGACCATCAAATTCAAAAAAGGAGCTGTATATCGGGTGGTCGTTCGGAATCTTTTTGAGGGCTCCCTCGCCAAATAGGTCTGCCATCTGTGCTTCAAATGACTTGGCAAAGAGGCCATCTATATCATGATTGCAGTCATCTGCAAATACGAAGCCACCTCGATCGATATAATTCTTGAAATTTTCTTCTTCTCCACTGGTGAACTGGACAAGGCGATGCCCTGCCATATAGCTGAATGGGGATTGATACACTTGATCATCACTCAAGGGAACAATCTGCTCCTCTGTGTCGACAGGTAGGGTAGTATATTCTACAAGCGAATGAAGGAGGTTAGAAGGCATCCGCTGATCCACGTCCCAGTCTCCTGATTCATACATTAAACGGGTGAAGCGAAATTTTGATCCCATATGACTATTCTAAAAAAAAGGATTTAGAGTTAAATCTAAATCCTTTCATAATCCATCAATATTATTTCAGTCTTAAACGGCGTCTGAGAGACTTGTAAATGTAAAGTCTCTAATCTTCATATATGGTATGAGATTACCGTTTACGCGTACTTGTTGTCCTAAGGTCTCCAAATTATTAAGCATGATAATCGGACTTTCATTAAATCTGAAGTTCTTAATCGGGTGCTTAAGTTTTCCATTCTCGATGTAGAATGTTCCATCACGAGTCAATCCAGTATAGAGCAAGGTCTGAGGATCTACGGTACGGATATACCACATTCGAGTTACCAAGACGCCTTTCTTAGTGTCTTTGATCAGGTCTTCTAATGAAGCATCTCCGCCATCCATGATTCCATTAGCTGGAAATGGTAGTGGAGCAACTCCTTTCTGGTCTGCCCAGTATCGGCCATAGGCCAAATTCTTTACCACACCATTTTCTAACCATGAGGTTCTCTCTCTTGGTAAGCCCTCACCAGTCCATGTAGATGCTGGCACCAATGGATTGAGAGGATCTGAGTAGAGGTTGATACGCTCATCGACGATCTTTTCACCGATCTTGTTTCCACCACCTTCTTTAGACATGAAGCTCCGCCCTTCATCTGCACTACGGGCATTGAAGGAGAACATCAAATTTCTCAATAAGCCTACTGAAGCGGCTGGCTCGAGGATCACAGTATATTTCCCTGGTTCGATTGCTTTAGCCTCTCTTGATTGAAGCGCCTTGTCGATAGCGATCTGTGATGCCATCTCCGCATCAAATCTGCTTACGTCATTATAATCGCGTGTTACCCATCCAGAGCCGGAGCCGTCATTACTTCGCATAGTGACTGTGAAGTCCATGCCAGTGGATTGCTCATAAGCAAACAAGCCATTAGAATTGCTGAGCGCCGAGAAGTCTGCATAGTTATTGAAGAAACCTGCCGAAGTAACATCCTTAGCCTTTGCAGGTTCGATACTTGCCGCTGCTACAGCCGCTCGATATTCAGGGGTAACCTGTGCCGTCGACTTGAAGTGTTGATTAGAGTCTATGATTTTCTGTGGGGCCAGTGGCGCCATGAATTCTTCTGACTCTGGGGATAGGGTAGCAAGCTCTTCGGATCGTCTCACTACTTTCTCAATTGAAGCATCATCAAACTCTTCAATCGTTGCCGTACCTACTTTCTTACCGAAATTGGACTGCACGACTAATGTCTGATTAGATTGTGCACCCGCCGTCGAGACGGTATTACGTGCATATCTGATATTGCCACTATCACTACCGGATAGGTTCACCTCACAACCATCTGCCTTACTATACTCTAAGGCTTTGGCCATGATCGCCTTTGCATCTTCTTTATTATAAATTGCCATTGTTTATTTCCTTTAGAGTTTATTAAATGTTACGACCGGTGTTGATTACATTGACACCATTGAACCGTGTGGTAGAGCATCCGTGCGATACGGCACTCACCTGACTTGGCTGCCCTTTTCCATCGAAAAATGACCCAAACATGCGGTAGTCGCTCTTGTCACATATCTTAGCCGTACTATTCCAAAACTCCTGGGTGTTGGATTGGTATGCAGCATCATTGATGAGGCCTTTAACTTCACCATTTTCTATCTCATAGGTCAATGTACCTCCAAACTGGAAGTTGTAGCGCTGTTGATCTATAGAGTAAGAACCCCGTCCCACGAGATAGATCCCTTTCTCTACATCTTTGACCATATCATTGATAGAGTACGGTTCAGTGCCTGGCTCCAGAGAGACATTCGGCATACGCTGAAACTGTACATCATTCCAACTCTGCGAGTAGCAACATCCGTGTGATTCACTCTGATCGATCATGTGTACTTGATCTCGGATAGCCTGATAGTTTACAAGGATTCCATTTCTAACCAAATCCCACTCTTTACATTTGACACCTTCGTCGTCGTACGCTACAGCTCCCAATGACCCTACTTGAGTCTTATCTGCAACCAGATTGACGAGCTCATTACCGTAGTTAAATTCTTTAGTCGACCACTTATCCAATGTCGCAAAGCTCGTACCAGCAAAATTCGCTTCATAACCGAGAACTCTGTCAAGCTCCAGTGGGTGCCCTACAGACTCATGTATGGTCAGACCTAAATGATTAGGCTCCAGTACGAGGTCATACTTTCCAGGTTTGACTGATGGAGCTGTTAGCATCGCTCGGGCTTGCTTCGCTCCTGCAATGGCATCATCGATAATGTTATATCTATTTCTGTATAGCGTGATTCCTCCGGCGCCTTTTACTTCTTCATTGGCATCAGGAATGAGGTATTCATATCCCAGTCCCATCGGAGCCCCTAACCCTTGACGATTCTTAAACTTACCTGTAGACTTATCTACTGCCGTAATATTAAGCGTTGGCCAGATACGGTGCACATCTTGGTCGATGTACGATCCTTCAGTTGAAGCAAAGTACTTCTGCTCATTGACAGAGAATAGTGCAGAACTGATATAGTCAGCACCATTTTCGAGTGCACGGTTATTTGCCTCGAGCAGTAAATCAACCTTCTCAGAGACGGGCACCTCAAGTGAACTCTTGACGATAGGAGTCTTCCAACTCACGTCACCATGCCCCTTAACTGGAGCGAGTACGACTTCTTCTGTTTGAATCTTGCTATTAGCCTTTGCAATGGCTACGGCGAGTTTAGTTGCCTTCATGATGCCATCAGGAGTTACATCATTAGTTGATGCAAATCCCCATGTGCCATTCGTGATCACCCTTATTCCGATTCCGAATGACTCGGTATTAACGGTGTTCTGAACTTTCTTCTCTCGGGTGAATACGAATTGGTTGAGATATCTACCGATTCTTGCATCCGCATAAGTGGCCCCAAGTTTTTTTGCTGTATTGAGGGCTACATCGGCCAATACTTTTTTCTCAGCAACCGCTAATCCAGGATTGATAAGCTCTTGGGCATGGATGTTCTTACCCATAATTGGTAAGGGTGCCGCAAGTATTCCTGCACCGGCTCCTGCCATGTATAAGAAATCGCGTCTTTTCATATTATAATTTAGTTTCTTTTGATAGTAGTCGCAGGGTGTCCTGCAAATACCATCGTAATTTAAAGGAATATCATCATTACACAGTTGATCCTACAGATATTTAGAGGAATTTAAGA
>CAZJTO010000283.1:0-3796 GCA_964548935.1 uncultured Saprospiraceae bacterium | reverse complement strand
AATTTTGCCAATACTACAGAGGCCGAAATCTATAAGACAGAATTATTAGAAAAATATGATATCAAGTCATACTTGTATTATTGATACATTACAAGAACCAGAAAAATACGGGCTTCGCTAATCTTTTAGCGAAGCCTTTTTTGTCATATATAAGTACATTCCCTAATATTTGCATAGTTATCGCACTGGTATCAATAGTCCTCATTACCTTTGCAATATAAGACGAGGTCAGGCGTTTTATCTCAGTTGTTTTTTAGATAGGTAGAGCAGCCATATTATATGAATTATACATTACGATTAAGACTACTCACACTTTGTATTGGGGTACTAATTTTCTCTTTCATTCCGACTTGTGTTGAAGGACAAGGTCAAGATTGTGATGTGGAGCTACTGCTGCCAACTGGCCTCGAAGCGGAGCCCGGTGAATCTTTTTGCATCACGATTAATGTGAATAATTTTGAAGATATCATCTTATCACTGTTCGTTATCAACTTTAACTCTACTGTTCTGAGATTGGATAGCTGGGACCCAACGGTGAGTGGTTTACCTGGCTTTATAGCAGACAATGTTAATTATAGACCTGCAGTTGACCCTGATATCATTCGAGTTTTATGGACGGATCCTAACTTAGATCCTAGAACAATAGCGAATGGGGCTGCTTTTCTCGAGTTGTGTTTTACCGTCATAGGCACTCCTGGAACTGAGGCTCAGATATTAATTAACGACACAGGCCTAAGTGCTCCATCGGAATTTATTACTCAATCGATGGATTCTAGCCAACCTTCAGAGTCATTGATGGTTTGTAATCCAGATCCTAATAGTGGGAGAATCTCTATAGTACCTCCACCATCTACTGACCCGCAGATATTCGCTACAGGACAATGTGGGACAAATAGTGGCGTTGATGACGGAATAGTGGAATTAAAAGTATTCTTTGGTACTCCAGTATACACAGTTGTGAGTGACATTGGAACCGTAGTAGGAACAGCTGATCAAGACGTATTTGTTTTTGAAGATGTCCCACTCGGCACACATACATTCATGGTAGTAGATGACGTCGGGTTAAGCAGTACAGAAATTAGCGTTGAAATCACTTCAGATCCAGCCTTTACAATTGACCTTGTCACATTAAGGGAGCCAAGCTGTTCAACAGAACTTGATGGACGTATCGAAGTTGATATTACTGGTGGCAGACCTTTTGGCAACGGAGAATTTTTCTTTGATTGGGGCACTGAACAGATCGGCTTAGGTCAGAATGATTTAAGAAATTTAGATAACGGTGATTATACTGTCGTGGTTACCGATTCATTGGGTTGTCGCCAGTCCGAAACCTTCCAATTAGACCGTAGTGAAATTGAGGTTATGACCACTAATACTATTGATGCTTTATGCGCTGGAAATGCCGATGGTGCGCTGTCTGTCGTTGGTACAGGTGGAGGCCCTTTTTCCGACGGATATAATTGGAACATTCAATTGATCGAAGATGATGGCACGAGAACTCAAGTGGGCACACCCGTCCCGAGAAGTTTCAATCAAGAATTCACATCTCTAATGCCAGGCAGGTATGAGATTACGGCAACAGACTCTGTTGACTTTTTTCAACGCTGTCCTTCAATAGGCGAATTTGAAATTGGTGTTCAGCGTGAAATCAGCGCTGAATTTCAAGAGGTTGATCCAGCAAACGCTTGTAATGCAGGGCTCTCTCCAGCTATTTTAGATCTCGTTAGTACACAGACGACTATTTCAACTCCTATCAATGTCCAGATTGTTGATTCTACAGGATCTACTGTATTTGATGATTTTGCAACAAGCGGAAGCATAGATGCGGGATGTCTTCCTCCTGGGACTTATACCACCTTAATTCAGGACTCTGATGGATGTAGCAATACACTAGAGCTTACCTTAGCACAAGGAGCTACTATTGATCTGATAGATAGTATGACAGTAAATCCAACTTGTTTTGGAGCTTCGGATGGTTTTATCACTGTAGATATTATGACGGATTCTCCGCCATTGCTTTTTGAATGGTCCACAGGTGAAATGGGAGCTGATGTCGACTCTATTGGTGGACTGACTAGTGGAATTTATACCCTCGACATTTCGGATGCATCAGGTGCGATACAAACATTTGAATTTACACTTGTAGATCCAGAAGAACTAACTGTCAGTTTAGATGAGGCCACAGCTATAGAATGCCCTGGAGGCACTGGTAGTTTAATGGCAGATGTGACTGGTGGTGATGGTAATAATACGTTTTTATGGTTGTTTGATAGTTTATTTAGTAATAATGGACTCAGGACCGATTTACCTGCTGGAGACTATACTGTTGAAGTGACAGATTTGAGTGGTTGTTTTGATGTCGCATCATTTACCTTAGTAGACAGAATAGCACCAACACCAAATCTTTCTAACATTAATGCTCCGAGTTGCCCAGGAGACGATTCTGGTACGGCAGTTTTGACTGTGACTCCTTCAGTCGATTTTACAAATCCTTTTTCTTTTGAGACTTCATCTGGGCTAGTAGGTGGACCTAACAATTTTACAGTAACTAACTTTCCGACTGGGCCTGATAATTTTATAATCTATAGTCAAGGAACATGCGTTTTCGATACGGTTTTTGTCGAGATACCAGAAGCAGCGCCTTTTGCCATTGACACAGCCAATACGACGATAACAGAAATTGGCTGCTTTGGCGATGACACTTTTCAGACAGGCGCCACAGTTAATTTAGCCATTGATGGTCCCAATAACGTGAATATATTATGGCTAGATGATGGTGTGACGATGGGCAATACTAGGGTCGGCCTTCCAGCAGGTATCTATCCAGTGGAGTTATCTGTTGGCACATGTGTGGTCTTAGACACAATAATCATAGAGCAACCCGATCTTATCGAAGTCACAATCGACTCTACAAATAGCATATTTTCTACTTGTGGAGGTGACAACAGCACTGAACTTGTGGTTGAAGTTACAGGTGGCACTCCAAACTTTAGCATAGTATGGTTGGATGATACAAACCAGCCTATATCAACAGGTTTTATGGCTTCGGGCCTAGCTCCAGGTTCTTATATAGTTCAGGTCACCGACGCTAATGGTTGTGAAGTAGAGCTTCCTGTAGAAGTCACAGAGCCCGATCCTGTAGTAGCAACTATTGATACAGTGAGTGAAGCACTCTGCTCTTCGGATCAAGGCTTCATTACTATTGGTGATGTTTCTGGCGGTGTCGGCCCCTATCGATTCCAAATCAACACCGCACCGGCGGTGTCTGTAGAAGACACGGCGTTTATCATCCCAGGGGATATCACAGTGAGTGTGTTTGATCAAAATGGATGTGTATATGATACGATGATTCTTGTGCTACCCCCGACTCAACTAGATGTTAGCCTTGGTGAGGATACCCAAGTTGAACTCGGACAATCCACTGTCATTCGTGCCAATATTGATACAGAAACAGCCATAGATACTGTACGATGGTTTCCAGAAGAAATCGTAGAATGTTTAGACCCGATGTGTATAGAGGTTACCATATCGCCAGTAGTGCCTACAACGCTCATTGCGGAAGTCACTGACGTAAACGGGTGTATAGCTAGTGATAATATAGAAATAAATGTCCAAAGAACCAGTAACATTTACATCCCTAATGCCTTCTCTCCTACTGCTACAGTTCCAGGCAATGCCACATTTAGGGTATTTGGTGGATCTGGGATATCTTCTGTAGATTTCATACGGATTTATGATCGTTATGGAAACATTGTTCATGCCGAAGAGGGAGCACAACCCATCGTTCTATCTGGAG
>CAZJTO010000282.1:0-3802 GCA_964548935.1 uncultured Saprospiraceae bacterium | reverse complement strand
AGGAGCTCATTGATTGAGCTCCTTTTTTTTGTTTAAACACTATCGTCATCATTACGTAAATCGATTCTATTATCGTTTATCTTTGTGTCACCATGTTTTCTATAAGGATTATGACTGTGCCGAGGTATTGGGCTATTGCTGTATTGACGTTGCTCATAGTGCTCGGATCTTCTGGGTATATCGATGCTCAGAGAGAGTTACCCGATGAAGTTAGAGTAGACGCAAGTTTTGTGGATGTTCCTATCGATAGCGCATTGCTCCTACTTAGTTCTCTCAGTGGTGTTAACATTTCATACAATAGCGCAATTATCCCTACAGATGAACGGCGGAGTTATGAGGTGAAAAGATTGGAGTTAGGCAATATTTTAGATGACGTTCTACATGATACTGGGCTCATTTACAAAATAGTAGCCAATCAGCTAGTCATCATAAAAGATCCCAAATTGGAGGTGAAGCCATTCTACACTGTGAACGGTTGGGTGTCACGAGAAGAGTCCGAGGAACGCATACCTTTTGCCAATGTATTTACTCATGATCGGTTTGTATCAACTCAGACTAATGAATTTGGATATTTCAGTATAAGTCTACGTCAAGGCGTTAATATTTTAAATTTCACGAGCTTCCCGAATGACAAAATAATTAGCATAGATATACGGTCAGATACAACACTCAATATTCTCTTGCCACCGGATAATGAACTACAAGAAATTTTTGTTACTGATTTCATTCCTAATAAGTCTAAGCAAGCAGAGCAATTTGATGAGGTGCCGTTAGAAATGCTAGGAAGCTTAAGTGCACTTGCTGGTGAGCCTGATGTGTTGCGCTTAGTCCAGGCAAGAGCAGGGGTCAATACCGCGGCAGATGGATTGGGAGGTATCAGTGTGAGAGGAGGCAATGCTGATCAAAATTTAGTCCTGATGGATGGTGTGCCTGTGTATAATACTGGACACGCTTTAGGGCTCTTTTCGATATTTAATAGTGGTGCAATCAAAGATGTAAAAGTTATCAAGAGTGGATTTCCCGCTAGATACGGTGGGCGAGTATCATCTGTAATAGATGTTACGCTCAAAGAAGGAAATAAGCAAGAACTGTCGGGTGAGGTAAATGCTAATCCACTATTAGTAAGTGGTGTGCTCGAAGGCCCGATCAGTAAAGGCAATAGCAGTTTTATTGTTTCTGGACGGAGGACAATAGTGGATCCCTGGTTGAGACCATTGTCTCGATTCTCATTTGAACTTGATGAGCAAGTAGGTTTTGTAGATTACAGGTTCTTTGATCTTAATGCCAAGCTTAATTTTTATATCGGAGATAAAGATGAGCTTTATATCAGCGGTTATACAGGCGGAGATAGATTTGACAATGAAGTGGAAGGAACCGTTACGGATGAAGTGGATAATGTGACGACGACTGAGCTCGATGTTATCGGATGGAACTGGGGTAACGATATTCTTTCTGCACGATGGACACATCATTTCAATCGTAAGTTGGTCTCTTACTTCAACGTCGGTATTTCAAACTATGAATTTGAGAGTTTTAACTTCGATCGTATTATTCTTGAGCCTCAGACAGAATTAGAACAGATTGCTTATAGTTCTACATTCTATCAGTCAGATATCAATGATGTCATAATCAATGGTAATATTGATTACTTCGCCTCGTCTAAGTACTTCCTAAAAGCTGGATTTAATATTACTGCACATAGCTTGACTCCGGGTTCAACATTTAGCAGTACACGTGATAATCTGCTAGATGATGATAATAGACTCAGTATAGAAACTGCTCGGGAATTAAATGAGAGCGAGGAGATAACAGGATTAGAAAACAGACTCTATGTAGAGAATGAATTAACATTTGATAAACTCATTATCAATGCTGGATTGCACTATAGTTTCATAACTACCGATGATAACTCATACCATAGCCTTCAACCCCGTCTTGCGGCGAAGTTTTTGACAGGAGAACATTCTCAGCTTAAATTTTCATATAGCTCCTTAGATCAATTCTTGCACCTATTGTCCTCATCTGGCTTTGGTCTGCCCAATGATATATGGATTCCAAGTACCGATATTATTGCGCCACAGCGATCTAATGAATTGTCTATCAGTTATGTGAGGGAGTTACCTCAATTTGGGTCACTTACCATTTCTGGATATAATAGGAATATGACTAATATCCGAACCTTGATAGACGGAGGTTTTTTAGCAATTGATTTGTCAAACAATTGGGAACAGCAAGTTCCTGTGGGTCGACAAGACGCTTATGGTATAGAGTTAGAATTAGAAAAAAGGGTAGGCCGCTTAAGAGGCTTTATGAGCTATACACTCTCAAAAGCTACAAATACTTTTCAAACGATCAATGAAGGAGAGCCATTTGCTGCTCGACTTGATCGCCGACACTCATTCAAGATTAATGGAATCTATCAGATTAATCAGAACCTTGAGTTTAGTGCCTCATGGCAGTATTCCTCTGGTTTGCCATTTACGGCCCCAGAAGAACTCGTACCTGTAGAGATAGATGATACTGTCACTTTCGTTCCGCTATTTTCAGATATTAACAATGTTGACTTGCCTGATCTGCATAGATTAGATTTTGCGTTTAACCTATACAATGAGTATAGTTGGGGTCGGCAAAAACTGTCTATAGGGGCCTATAATGCCTATAGCAGAAACAATCCATTTTTTATTGATGTTGCCCGAAATCCAGTAACAAATACCTTTGAAGCTGAGACAGTTAGCATAGTTCCAATCTTTCCATTTGTAAGTTTGTCATTAAGCTTTTAACTTCGGATTATCGAAAACTGACAATTACCCGTCATAACTGCACAACCTTTAACACTTTTGGAGCAATAATTGAATCTTTTACACTTCGACTAGGTAACTTTTTAAGAATAAATCGTCTTATCTTTGAGACGTGAAATCTCAACAATTTGAGTAAACCGATATACATATTACTATTACTGATGTCTTTGGCGTCGTGTCGTGAAGATTTTGATCTGGGAGGATCAGGTGATGAGACTGAAAGATTGAGTTTTGTTAGTGAGATTACACCAAGTGATCCAGTAGTAGCAGAGCTGGCAAAGACGATTTTACTAATAGGTAATCAATCGAACATTGATATATCTCGGACGGAAATAAATTTTAAAGGGACTGATCTACCTACACTTTTCACAAAAGTGATCTATCAAGCAGACGAAGGGAATTTCATATTGCGTAATACTGACTTCAGAATTTCTCCAGGTGAGACATATGAGATCGAAGCTTGGTTGCCTGGAACAGATATAGACACTATCAGAGCGCTCACACATGTACCAGAGCCGATGGGCCTTACAAATGTCTCAATAGGGGACATGCGCGAAATAGAGTCTGGTGATAATCAGGTCGACTTCGAGTTCGAATTGAGTATGACGATCGAGCGACCTACAGTGCAACCAGCGTACTTCCAAATTATACCGCAACGATTACGCTCTATTCAAAGAATTGATGATTTGGGTGAGCCACGGATTACAGATACTAATGAAACAGAAGAATTACAGATTGTATCTGTAAGAACTGGTCGTAATGCTATATCGACATTAATTCATCGGAACGGCATTTTTGTCGACTATGCCCTCTTAGGAGAAGAGGAGATAGTCATCACCGTACAAACTAAGAATCCACTCATAAGAGATGAGGAAGTGTTGAGAATCTTAAACTTAGAGGTCAATACATTATCAGAAGAACTCTTCAATTATCACATCAGTCTGAGCCAACAGCTTATCAATAGTAGCTCAGATTTCTTTAGATCATCATCTAACTTCACCAAT
>CAZJTO010000281.1:0-3823 GCA_964548935.1 uncultured Saprospiraceae bacterium | reverse complement strand
GTAAACCTAATGTTACTTAAAGTCAATTATTGTTAACATTAAATTTACATTACAACCGAGACAATTGATTCGAGTCTAGCAAACAGTTGTATTTGTAAGTCTTATATATTATAATTAATTATTATATGAATACTATTCTTTAACATTGGGTTGGCTAAAAGGTCAACCTTCTACTAATCACCAACGCATAGCATCCTCAAGCATACCGAACTGAGATAAAAAAGAGGTTTCCTCACTGAACACTGTAGATAAGGTTGGGCGTCAAAGGCAAACCAAGACACTCAATAATCGGTTCTAATAGGATCAACAGATACCTTCATTTCTCATCAAAGACAAGATATATGAAGAACCGAATAGATAAATTGATATTTCAATTCCAAAATGTTTTTGACGGAACACCCTATTATGGAGATTCGATACAAAGTATCATAGAGCTCATCCCTTATGAATCAGCTAACAACTCAATAAACAACGGACATACGATAGCTCAAATCATAGAACACATGCTGGCTTGGCGATTGTTAGCAATAGAGCATCTAAAAGGAAATGTTCATTATGATATTGAATTGGGAAGCGATAACGATTGGACATCGCTGAAAATCACATCGCAATCAGAGTGGATCAAGTTGAAACAAGCATTCGCACAATCGCATGAAACGCTAATTGAGTTGCTCAAACAGAAAGAGGATAGATGGCTCAGTTCTAAATTAGAAGGGAAGGTATTCTCCTACAATTTTCTGTTGAAAGGAATCATACAACATGATATCTATCACATCGGCCAGGTGAATCTGTTAAAGAATCTATCTGCATAGGACATGCTTGCGCTGATATACTCAGGATTTAGACTTACAGAAAAAAAAGAGGCTGCCCTATTGTTATAGAACAGCCTCTAAAATACTTGTGCTTACGTCTTAGTAACACATCGTGTTTACCTCTTTCGATTAGTATATCGAATAGCTTAGACCCAATCCAAATGATCTATCCGGTGAAAACTGCGTAAAGATCTGATCTGTAGCATTGAAGCCCGAGAAGAACTCTTCACGCTGATCATTGATAAGGTTCTCAGCCGTAACTGATATAGAGAATTTTCCAAAGCTCTTGTTGAAGCTGAAATTCAAACTATGAAACGGCTGCGAGAATACATCTGGGAATAGTCCACCACCCACAACAGTAAGTGTAGACCCCTTAACGTTGTAAAACAGTCCTGTGTTAAATCCTTTATCTGGATCGTTATATGTCAATCCTCCATTGATAATATAAGGTGCCTGACCTGCCATCTGACGGGTACGCTCCAAAGTCTGTCCTTCCTTAACGAATCCAGAGCGCGAATTGAACTCCAGATCGGTCATCTCAATCCGAGAGTGTACGGCAGTTATATTACCCGTAACAGAGAAGTTAGAGAAATTATCGCCTATGAAATCTAAGGCCTTGCCAAACTCTATCTCCACACCGAATACTCGTCCATCACCCACATTACGAGGCTGAAACTCATTAGTTGTCTGTGCTTGTGGAATCCGCACTAACTCTATTGGATCATCAAAAGTCTTGTAGAATACGCTCAAAGATAGATTCTGTGCACGAGTGCCAAACATCTCCCATCTTAAGTCAAAGTTGTTGATTCGCGTCTCTCGGATATTACCATCCCAATCACTAAACGTGCTTTCGCCAGTCACTGGATCTACGACCTGCTCTCCAAAAGGGAATCTACCACCATTGAATATTCTGTTAGTCAGTGGATCGATGATCTGTGCAAATGAGTTCTCCTTAAATGAAGGTCGCGCTATAGATCGAGAGTATGACAACCTGATATTTTGATTTTCTCTTAG
Source organism: uncultured Saprospiraceae bacterium (assembly GCA_964548935.1). Lineage (GTDB taxonomy): Bacteria > Bacteroidota > Bacteroidia > Chitinophagales > Saprospiraceae > GYS-P2D. The sequence goes on along the minus strand of CAZJTO010000281.1, from coordinate 1,997 downwards.
CGAGTAGATAAAGTTGGACGATGGAAACAAATCAAAAGAATTCAATACCGTCTCGTCGTCTAATACGAATCGCTCCAACTGATCTCGGCCTGTATGCTTCTGCACATAGTTTTCTCCTCGTAATCCAAGGACTGCTCTAAGCTTGTCGGTAGGTTGAAACTCGAGAGATACATATCCCGCTGAGTTCGTGATATCAGAGCTGTACTCATTGGGATTAGGATCACCGTTACCTTCATTGTAGAATACAGATCCATTGGGATATAAGTTATCATCTTCCAACAACTGATTAGGATCTCCAGTCAATATCGGTTGAGGGCCAAAGAATTGAAGATTGAAGGATAATATTTCAAAGTCTCTTTCTTTGTATAGGTAATTTCCGCCAAACTTTAATTTCGCATCACGATCAGCAATCTTGAGTTCCTTAGTAAGATCTAGTCTACCATTGATGTTGATCTCTTCCAAGTCTCTGAATAGACGTGTTGGGTTTCCGCCCTCTCCTGCATTGATGATAAAGTCCTCTCCTCGCACAGAAAATGACGTGCTACGGATATCTGGATCCTCAAGGAGTGACAATGTCGGAGACAATCTCCAATCCAGCTCCCATCCAGACTCACCCAAGAAATGGCGTCCACTAAGCAATACATTTGTCATACTACGCTGCTGATATTCGAGGTTATCAGTGACACCGATGAAGTCAGACTTTCCAACAGCGTTGTCAAAAGTCTCTGTGCTAAACTGACCCGTCCGTGACTCTCCATTCTGGAGGTGCATCAAGGTCAGCTTGTATTTAGCATTCTTAGTCTTATAAGCCAAGCCAGCAAGTCCGCCGAGTAATACATTGTTAGATCCCAATACGCCCACCTGATTAGATGCTTGCACTAGATCAAATGAACTCGGATCACTACCATTCTGAAACTCTCCATAATTAATATCATTGACAAAGCTCGTGGTATTCTTATAGGTACCTGAGAAGATATACCCAAGGCTATTAGAGCTCTCGCCCAACTTAATCTGATCAGCTAAGGTCACCCCAAAGCTGTAATCCAAAAAGCTGGTTTCTTGGGAAGCTGCGAGATTGGGATTCCATTGATCCAAAAATGAGCTCACTCGAGCAGGGCTATCACCACTTATCGGTGAAGGCAACACATTTTGTCTGGCGGCCTGCGGCAACCTTCGTGAGCCATCATCAAAGCCTAACCAATCCGTACCACCACCCTCATGGGTGACATACTCATCATTAAAATGCTGATCAGGATTGAAGCCAAGACTAAATGAGATATCAAAAACCTTCTCATCTGGGAAGTCCTTAGTCTCAATATTGACAACGCCTCCCGAAAAATCTGCCGGCAAGTCTGCCACTGAAGATTTCAGAACTACGAGGTTCTCGATTAGGTTAGTAGGGAATATATCAATCTGTATACTATTGCGATCAGGATCAAGGCCCGGTATATCCATACCATTGAGCATCGTCTTACTGTAGCGATCTCCAAGACCCCGTACAAAAACATACTTGCCACCTTCGATTGACACACCAGTAACTCTTTTCACTGCTGACGCTGCGTTACCATCACCTATCTTCTTGAATGTCTGAGATGAAATCCCATTGAGAAGGTTAGGAGATTTTCTTTGTATCGTCAATAGGGCGGCCTCTGTGTTACGCACTTGAGTAGCGGTAATTACCACCTCTTCTATAAGCTCAGATTCTGGTTCCATTCTGATATTGTCAAATACAGTTACCTCGCCAGCCGTAACTACGACATCTGTGATCGTCACCGTACCAAATGAGATAAATGAACATTCTAAGTCATAAGTACCTGGATCTAACTGCAGGTCAAATTTTCCATCGAAGTCGGTGATTGTACCAGTTCCTGTACCTGCCACAGCTACGGTAACAGAAAACATCGGCAACCCATTAGAGTCTTCGATAACGGTACCTCTCACAGTACCTTTTTGAGCATTGGCTGCAAAAGCCAAAACAGATAGCAAAACAATGAATG
>CAZJTO010000280.1:0-3826 GCA_964548935.1 uncultured Saprospiraceae bacterium | reverse complement strand
CTATTTGCGCTCCTCTCTCGATTATCACATCTGCCCGAAGTGAGCCAAAAGATCACCGCCTCGATCGTAGACAATCCCCCAGTAAACCTCCACAAAGGGGGCGTCATGGCAGATGGCCTCAATGCTGAGCTTGATGAGCTCCGAGACCTCATCAAGAATAGTAAAGATCATCTCAAAAGTCTCCTCGACCGTGAAACTGAGGCTACGGGCATCAGCAATCTCAAAGTGGGTTTCAACAATGTATTCGGTTATTACTTCGAAGTAACCAATAGATATAAAGATCAAGATCTCATCCCAGAATCTTGGACCCGCAAGCAGACGTTGACCAACTCAGAGCGATATATTTCAGAGGAGCTTAAGGTCCTTGAATCCAAGATACTCGGAGCTGAGGATAAGATCTTGGTACTCGAAGAGAGGTTGTACGCAGAGCTGATTCATTGGTTGATGACCTATATAGAGACGATTCAAGACAACGCATCTATTCTTGCACAGATCGACTGCCTGAATTCCTTTGGCAAGCTATCCCTAAAGAATCAATATTGTCGACCAAAAATCAATGAAAGTACCTCTCTGCATATTGTTGAAGGGAGACATCCCGTCATAGAGGCTCATTTGCCACTTGGGGAGTCCTACATCCCCAATGATCTGACGATCAACACTGAAGATGAACAGATCATGTTAATAACCGGACCTAACATGTCTGGTAAATCTGCCATACTCCGTCAGACGGCATTAATCTGTCTGATGGCGCAGATCGGTTGTTTTGTACCTGCCAAAGAAGCGGATATCGGTATCGTCGATCGGATATTTACACGTGTCGGTGCATCTGATAATATCTCCAGTGGCGAGTCCACGTTTATGGTAGAGATGATTGAGACTGCCACGATCATGAACAACCTCTCTCCACGCAGTCTAATCCTGCTAGACGAGATAGGACGAGGCACGAGCACCTATGATGGCATCTCTATAGCATGGTCCATCGTAGAATACATACATGATCATCCAGCAGCGCCAAAGACCTTGTTTGCCACCCATTATCATGAGTTGAGCCAACTCTCAGATAAGTATGAACGAATCCATAACTATAGCGTCACCACAAAAGAAGTTGCTGACAAAATCATCTTCCTCCGAAAACTCATTAAAGGCAGTAGTAATCAGTCCTTCGGTATACAGGTTGCCATGATGTCTGGATTACCGAAAGACATCATCATAAGAGCCGGTCATATCTTGACCATGCTCCAAGAGAACTCCATCGATAAGGATCAACAAAAGAGCTCTACCCTACAGGCGATTACGGCTCAACAGCCAAATGCTCAGCTAACTTTTTTTAATGGGTCTCCGCATCTCGAAAAACTCGAGGCGCAGATCAAAGACATGGACCTCAATACGCTGACACCCGTCGAGTGTATGATGAAACTGAATGAGTTAAAACTGTTAGTGAAGGACAACTAGGTCTTACATTTTACCCATACCCGGGCCGCCCATCTTTTGCATTTGAGACATGAAGTTCTGCATGTTTTTGCCCTTGGACATCATATGCATCATCTTCCTCATTTGGTCAAACTGCTTAATGAACATATTGATCTCGTGTAGACTCTGGCCACATCCTTTGGCTATTCTTTTCTTGCGTGACATATTGAGCAACTCTGGATTTTCACGCTCCGTAGGAGTCATACTATAGATGATCGCTTCGACCTTGTTGAAGGCGCTATTGTCGATGTCAATTCCTTTAAGTGCCTTGCCCATACCCGGTATCATGCCCATGAGGGACTTGATATCACCCATCTTGCGGATCTGGTCAACTTGCTTCAGAAAATCGTTGAAGTCAAATTTATTCTTCTTGATTTTCTTCTCGAGCTTTTTGGCCTCCTCTTCATCAAACTGATCCTGCGCTCGCTCTACGAATGAGATAATATCACCCATTCCAAGGATACGCTGAGCCATCCGATCTGGATAAAACATATCGAGCTGCTCCATCTTCTCACCGGTCGAGATAAACTTGATTGGCTTACCAACAGTATACTTGACTGACAATGCTGCCCCACCCCGTGTATCTCCATCAAGCTTGGTTAGTACAACACCGCTATAGTCAATACGCTCGTTAAAAGCCTTGGCTGTATTCACAGCATCTTGACCCGTCATTGAGTCCACCACAAAGAGCGTCTCGTTAGGTAAAATGTTGTTTTTGACAGCCTCAATCTCATTCATCATCTCCTCGTCAACAGCCAAGCGACCTGCTGTATCAACGATGACAACATCACAGTTTTGCTCTGTAGCATGTACTATTGCATTCTGAGCAATCTCAACAGGGTTTTTATTTTCTACCTCCTTATATACTGCGACACCTACTTGTTCGGCCAATACCGAAATCTGATCTATCGCAGCCGGTCTATACACATCACAAGCGACAAGAAGCGGTTTTTTCTTTTTCTTTTCTTTGAGCCATTTAGCGAGCTTACCGCTGAACGTGGTTTTACCAGATCCTTGCAATCCAGCAATCAGAATGACCGTAGGTTTACCCGACAAATCCACTCCTACAGCATCACCTCCCATGAGCTCGGTCATCTCGTCCATGACGATTTTAACCATTAGTTCACCAGGCTTTACTGACTTAAGAATGTTACGAGTGCCGAGGGCTTCGTCTTTTATTTTATCGGTAAACTCTTTAGCGATCTTATAGTTAACATCTGCCGATACTAGTGCACGTCGAATCTCCTTGATCGATTGAGCAATGTTGATTTCAGTCAGTTTGCCCTCACCTTTTAAATTCTTAAAGGCCCCATCTAAACGATCACTTAAACTCTGAAACATGTCGGCTAAATTTTGGGCAAATATAGCTCGATCTATGCCTTAACTCAAATCGCAGAATCTTTTATCATTTTTTGTGCTAATTGTAGCCTCATATGCTCATAACCTGCATTATATATTAGGTAAAACCACTAATAAGCATCAGCTCCGATACAATAATGGCATCTGCAAATGACCATTACACCTTGAGAATGTATATTTATGCTTCGCATGAAAATGAACAAATGAGAATAGTAAGCCTGATTATCAGCCTTTTATTATCTATATCAACTATTCAAGCACAGACGGATCTGAGCCTAATATGCCCCGATGATATCACGATTGGATGTGAAATCTTAGTAACTCCAGAAAACACCGGGATGCCAATCGTAATAGGATATGACAACTCCTTTTTTATTGACTCAGTCATCCAAAATTGTCCAGGTGATATAATACTCGAACGATCTTGGGTCGCCCAGTTAGGAACAACAATCAGTGATACTTGTGTGCAGATTATTACAGTAAACTTTGATTCGGTTGCTCCACTTACGATAGCTGACACGATTCGCCTCCCTAATGCGTGCGTTGATGAGCTGCCAAGTTTATTACAAGAGTCATTTGGTATTACTTGTGATATATCGATAGCCTCGGTAGACTTCGTCATACAGGAAAACACTTGCGACCTCTTAATGCTCAGTGCCGATTGGGTATTCAATGTAGGATGCGCAGATACCACATTCACAGCAGATCAAGTAGTCATTGTTGATAATCCTACTGTGGGTCGGTTTACTGACCCAGTAGTCACAGTAGACTCTGCAACCATGTTGGGTAGTATTGATCTTAGCCAACTTTGTCCTGGACCATCGCTAAACTTTATATGGTCAAATGGTGAAACAACTTTAGACCTCAATAATGTACCAGCAGGTACTTACGAATTAGTATATGCTAATGATCTCGGATGTAGTGAAAGCTTAACAGTTGAGGTCCCTGCCATCTTCGTAAGTGACACCATGACAATGGATACTATGATGATGGACAC
>CAZJTO010000279.1:0-3862 GCA_964548935.1 uncultured Saprospiraceae bacterium | reverse complement strand
CGTCGTCTCCTGAGGTGTTTTGGATCCCAAATCCCCATGCAAACTGCTGCTCATTAAAAAAGGTAGTCACTAACCCACAATCTAACTCATTTGGACCAACTACGGATACAAGCATTGTATCTATATCGCTGCAGCCTATATCGTTAGTAGTCATTAATTCTATTAGTTCTTGTCCATCATTGGATATGGCAGTTCCATCTATAGTTAGTATTTCTGAATCAGTATCTGAAATTGAAATACCCGTATTCCCATTAGAAATCAAACTCCATTGATAGGCAAGTGTTGATCCACTATTGTCAGCGATTGTTGGTTGTACCTGAATGACATCACCTGCATCAATGGTGACATCTGATAGTGACACATCTGGATCTACCACATATATTGTCCTACTGCACGTACTTACACAACCGTTTGGTGAGGTTACGACTACGTCATAAGTGGTAGTGACCTGAGGAGTAACGTCAATCATTGCGGTAGTATCCCCCGTGGACCATAAATATGAGTACCCCTCGAGCCCTTCAGCTTCAATTATCCAGCTCCCGCCTACAGGACCGAATGTGTTTTGTATCCCAAATCGCAATATGTTAGACCCTACCACAAATGGCTGCGGTGTGGTGACCCAATTAGTAGGAAACACTTCAACCATTTCTGTACTAGTGACAGTAAGAGAACTGAAGTACCTTACTTCATCACTGGTGATAGTAATTATAGATCTCGGAAGGCCGAACACATTGGGTAACCATGGCCGAACGGTTTGCATACCCCCGGCATTCCATGAATCAGGCTGGAACACTCTAGGTATAATCTGATTCCCATTAAGTAGGATTTCATCAAAATGATCATCCCAAGTAGGTAGAGTTATGGTAACTATAACACCTTCTGGCACTTCAACACCTACTATTTCATGATCTAACGTGATTCCATCACCTGAATCATTGGCTGGCACCAGTCCAAAATTCGGTAATACATCAAACCTTGTCGTCCCGTCAAGAGCAATTGTTGTTCCTCCACATAGAGTATCAACAGGTGCCTCGATAATACACGGCTCGAGATTCTGAAATATCAATGAAAAGCAATTACTTGTATCAGAACAAGAGCCTCCGGAACAAGTTACATCGCCAAATGCAACAACCCGAAAGTAGGTATCTGTGTTGATAGAGTCAGGTATATACGACAGGGAGGTTGCTCCGGGGATGTCTACGAATCCAGAGATACAATCTATTGTACTCATCTGCCATTGATATGTTAACAGACCCAGGGAATCAGTAGACTCTTCAATAGGAATAGGACCTAAATTCTGAAAACTGCAAGACGCTATATCTGTCCCTAATACTGGAGCTTCAATAGCAAAGGCAGAAATGTTAATCGTAACAGTAAAAGCGCCACAACGATCTGTTAAGCCAAGTCCTTCCGAGGCATAAGTAATCGTGGAGCAACCTGTAGATAACAAGGTCAAGGTATTATCACATTCGTCATACTCGGTGCCGATATTTCCGTCCGATATGTTCCAAGTTCCCTCACACACTATTCCATCGCATGCCAGCACTTCCTGCAGAAACAACTGATGTCCTGGTGTAAACCCACATATGAGCGTATCAATAACGACATTATTATTAGCTGGGCAGCATTCCTTTATTATGGCCATTGCCTTACCAGCAGTATTCTGTGGAACATTGGGATTAGGTGCAGCTGCAAATAAATATTCAAGGCTATTAGGATCAAAAGCACTGATACAATCTACGTCATTACTATTAAATTCATTCGCCACATATATGAGACTATTGTTCTCCGAGCGGACAATACCTCTTGATCTGCGAACTGATGGCATCAACTCCGATTTAGTTATAACTCGACCTTCAGGACTATACTTAATTATAAATCCAGGCAATGTAACAGGTGTGTTTCCCTCAAGCCATCCCGATATATAAATATTTCGATCATCGTCTCCTATTACACCACTCAGCGCCGCTACATCATCAGGTATTCCTATATCTCCGACAGTCAAACTATTATAATTTGTGCCGAAGTTTATTGGGATCAATTGGTCTATACATAGGGTTGAGTCCGCCTGGGTGCCAATCTCTAATTGTTGGCGAGTTAAAGCCCAAACTCCCTGATATTGATCTGAACCCGATGTGAGATACACCATGTCAGTAGTTGTATTATGACTAAGCCCCCAATAGAGTCCCGTTGGATTAGATAAACCATTACCCACGATATCATTCAAACACAAAGTTCCAAGCAGGTCTCCAGTACATATGTCATAGGCAGCAGGTCCACCAGCACGTGTGACATACAATGTGCTCCGGACACTAAACATATTGGTTAGTGTAAATTGATTGAAGATGGTATTAGCCTCTATTGGCTGGATGGTTCCATCGCAAGTAAACCTCCGTATAGGCGCCCCTACCCTGGCCTCCGATCCAATATACAGACCTCCTCGTTGATCAGAAGCTAACCCATGTGGAGATCTAGTTTGACTTTCACTTTCACCCGGGTACCATGGTGTTTGACCTAGAGAATTAGTGATTTCAGTCAATCGACCAGTATTGGGATTCACCTCATACTTCAGTACAGCATCAATACCAGGCTCATTGATATAAATAAACTCCTGACAATCGCAGTTCAAGCTGCAATCTTGCTCAAGCAATACTACAGTTTGATCTTCGAAAGTATTTGCAATACTATCAAACACTCTGATGGTGTAAGTCTGAGTCCCTAATGGATTTGGAAAGTTTTCAGCTATTTCTATTGGCAGATCCATAAACGGATTGAAAGGAATCGCATCTGAAACTTGAATAGACCCAGTATAAGAAGATCCTATCGAATAATTATAATGTGTAGCGCTTGAACTTGCTGCTACCAAACGCAAAGATCCGTTATCATTCGCTACGTCGTTAGTACATGAAGACTGAATAGCAAAGGCGGTAAATGATATAGGCTGTCGTACATCTTGCTCACAAGTCTCTATCAGCACATCATCTATATAAACCTGATCACCATTAGCCGTGGCATCAGCTCTAAATCTCAAGTACGTTGTTGATGAAAACGGTCCGTCAAGAGTGAGTGATTCAAATCGCGGTTCATTATTTTCAAAATCAACTTGATGAATCCAGTCCTCTTCGATCGTGAAGTTTACACCGTCTGACGATGTTTGAAACCAAAAATCTTCATCATCCTCAAAACTCACAGCAACAAAATGAAATCTAATTTGCAACTGATCGACATCAGAAAGATCATGCGGACCAGAGGTTATCACTGAAGAGTTGGTATTATCTCTCAGTCTAACAGAAACAACACCACTACTTGCCAGATCAGCATTAATAATCCTTGTCGCATCAGATCCCCCATCTATCCAATTACCGAAACCCTGTTCAAAATCGTCAAATATGAGTGTCTGACACATGTCTGCTGGTAGTTGCTGAGTGATCATAAGTTGATCAATGGCTGCTTCGACCTTACTTGGATTGCTAACATCTTGCGATGAAGCTTGGATATAGATATCTTGACCAGCGAGCGATAAGAGAGTTCCTTCAAATAGTTGCCACACTGCATCTCTCGAGCTTGGAGCACCAAGCTCTTGGACCAAGCTCAACAACTCACTATCATCTGCGGCACTGTGTATCGTAATGACAAGATTATCATCCGCTGAGGAATTGGTAAAATGAGAAAAATAATAGGAGAAGCTGATGTCTATTGATTCTGCCTGAGCATCCAGACTTATGATCGGCGATCTTACAACTGTCGGCCCGCCATCAACATCCTGATTATTGATTGATCCAGTGACAAGAGATTGGCTTCCCTCGATGGCATCGATCTCCATCTGTGTAGCACCCGTGAAGTAAGGAGAAGGTGTATCATT
>CAZJTO010000278.1:0-3882 GCA_964548935.1 uncultured Saprospiraceae bacterium | reverse complement strand
GCATCTGATGCGATTAAATCGGCACCTTGATTTGATGATGTCATACCTGCATCGGGTATCCTATTATCATTGACTATAAAGTCTGTGCTCGAATCGTCTAATTGAAACTGTAAAGTATCTAAGTTTAACTGCGTATACCAATTACTATTTTGAGCTAATGAAAGTTCATCGCAATAACTACTAGCTAGTTGGCCAGCGTTGGCGATATTACAAACATATCCTCTTGGTTCCCTCGGTGTGTCACATATATCAGACCAATCATAGATTAACTCATAATCAATGGTAAAAGGAGCTGGACATAAAGCACATAGATCGTAGCTAAGGCATATACTATCATTATTCATTAATCCTACGCCTAAGGCTCTAATCCCTTGAGAGGCCAGATCAAAAACAACTACGCCATCTCCGATACTAGCATCCTCGGTAGCACAAATATCTCCTGGTATACTTCCTACAGAAGTACAAAAAGCATTTATCGTGCTGTCTACAGTCACTGCTGTCTGTATGCCATCAAAATCTGTTACCATTGGATTGCCACAGTATGCAAATGGCCCAAACATCGGTACATCTACGTCATCAATATGAACTATAGGTCTAAACTCACAGCCATACCATCCTGTCGGTGGCGGATTAGTCACTGTAAACGTGTGCTTAGCCGCTCCACCACAGTTATCTAGATCTAATTCTGTTATTGCAGATACGCCTCCAAATTCCGCTACATTCACAATTGGGAAAGAGCCACAAGATGAGGAGTTTGTTGTATAACAAAATTCTGGTGACTGCGAACTGAATGCATCAAAGTTATACATAGTTAACTGGGGTCTGATGAACAAGCCATTATTGATAGGTGGCGATTCACCAGCGGCAATGGCAGCAGCTCTATATGGATTGCGTTTCATTGGAAACTCCATAAACATCTTAATTGTATCACCTACCTGAAAATCAAAGGCATCGAAAAATTCTTGGAGACAATCCCCTCCTGTACTATTAGTTGTAGTTCCGCATTCATTACTTTGAGTAGCATTTCTAATCCATAGTTGAGAGTTAATGAGATTATCAAAGTCGTCATTACCACTATTACCTGAGTTCGTAGAAACAGCATCAAAATCTGTGGTTAGATCTTGAAGGCCCCGATCGGCAACTGCAGGCAATCCCCTATTTATTCCACCCGTATTACATTCTGGGAAATCACTGAATGAGAACACCACAGGTGTCCCTCCTGCTTTTATTACTTCCCATCTTGTGATACCCCCAGCTCTGCGATCTGGGACCAAGGGCAACTCTTCTGCGTTAAGCGTTCCAGATGTACTTTGCATCCTTGCTGTGAAAAGCCACGAATTCATATTATTTATGGCATCTAAATCCCTTATATCATACGCGACACATAACGCCATGGTATCTCCTGGTCCAAAGTTGGTCAAATCCGCAGGACAGTTGTCCAATACAGTTTGTCTGTCTACTTTGGTTGTCATGGTGTGATCAGTATATCCAAGGTTTTTTCTTGTTACTTCTATATTATGACCGACCAGACATGGACAATCATTAAAACTTGGATCCGATGCAAATAGTGTATTCCTACAGGCTCTTACTATCGTACAAGCACAATCTGGACAGAACTCAGTCACTTGCTGAGATACTGCGACGAACTGTACTGGAGAGCAATACGCAGTATCCAATTGTAGCTGCATCTTATAACATACCATATCATTGGCTGCACCACCATCCACGGTAAGCATTCTAGTACCTTCATCTAGAGGGTCTGGTGTCATAAATACAGCAGCAGCATCGGCTATTGGTACATCAGCTCCACCATCAGCGCTAAAGCTAATAGAGCCTGGCACAACTTCATAATCCTGAACTATTCTTGGATCTCCAGCAAATGTTAACTTTAATCCGTATTCTGCCCCAGAAGGGCATGGTGTTATATTTTCAGTATCGAAACTATAGCAAAATTCGTAATCTATTGTAGCCGCTGGTAAAACATTAGGATTCGCAACACTGCCATTTATTCCATGGATACCAAAGTCATATCCTAGTATTGGGCTATCATCTGAGCCCAAATTGACTTCATTCTCATTAGAAACAGCAGTGGGCCCGTAATTTAGATTAAATGATTCGACAGGTGGGAATCGATTGAAAGCGTTTCCACAATTTGATCTTGCTTCTACGAAAAAAGTAGAAAATGCACAATTAATGGTAGGGCAATCTAATGAAGCAGGATCTACTTCCATGACACCACATACCACTTCCATATCTATCTCAAGGCTTACTGTCGCTCCGCCCTCTAAGTCATCAAAAAATCCATCGCCATCAGCATCAGTCAATCCTGACCCTGGTATCTCTGCTAAACTGTCGAAATGAACAGTGAGATCATCTCCTATATATTCGTAGTCACCTTCTGATAGTGCTACTCCTGCAACCCTTACTTCCGCTATCCCTAAGTTTGTTCTTTCACAAGTCTCATATCCTACGGATAGATCGGTATAGGTGTTTTCGAAGCCTGCTCCTCCTGGGTTTTCAACTGTCAATGAAATTGTACCCGCCATACCACATACTTCTAATGGTCCACTAAAACTAGCAGTTGCAATCGGATCAGCGGCACCATTCGGAGCAACTGTTACTGTTGCTGTCCGCGAAGTAGTGTTACACACTTCATCATTACAGCCAAATGAAGCTATATACACAGGATTAAAAATGCTAGCAGCAGGACAGAAGTCAGCTTGATAACATACTTGAAAAGTTATTCTTTCACCAGTGTTGAATTCGTCATCTACTGGATTAGGTGATGCATTTGTCAAGAAGTAGGATCCGTCTACAAGAGCTGTTGTAGTTGTGTCGCTATCCGAGATAAAAGGCAAGTCGATACCATTAGCAGCCATGCTTACGATTGAAACATTGGGGTCATTAGTAGGGAAATTAAATACTGTGAAGTCCATTTCTTCTAATGATGCTTGAAGACCATCTTGGGAGACTACCATAGTCTGACAAAATGGATTACCTAAACTGGTTATATTCCTAGTCAATGGAACCACTGTATTCATGTTAATCTCAGGACGTCTGAGGCCAGAATTGATTTCTTGTTCCAAGGCAAAAGTTCCTTCGCATTCTATGATATTACCCATTGTGTCTTGGAATAGGAATTCGTACTCAAAGGACACTCCAATTATCGAGGTAAGGTCAAGACCACAATTGGCTCCAATGCCTATATTGGCTACCATTACATTTTCTTGATCTGTCACTCCGCTTAACGAAAAGGTCGGAGAAGTAGGTGATCCTCCTGCAAATGCAATCGAGGTGTTACCTCCAAATTCTGTATTTGCAAAACCACCATACTCTATTCCATCTTCTAATAGAACAGTAAGATCAAACCCTAGTATATCACCAGGTGCGTCTGTAAATATCAAAAGAGATAAGGTATCTGGCGCACCACACTGACTTGTATTGTCAAATTGTGGAAAGCCAATCACCCCTCTTAAATCTTCAATTTGAATGACGGGGCACTGACCATTAAGGTCCAGTGCCACTGTGGATGCGAGGAGCATTACGATCAGAGAAATGTACTTATAGAATCCTCGTCCGAGTTTATCTAAATAGGTTAAGGCATCACCCTTACTCAAAGGATGAGAATAACTACATGACGTAAGGTGAAGGGGAGATTCGAATTGTTTCATTGCGATTGCTTTAGACTTGAATGATACTTTGTTTAAGTAGTCTAGGATTTATGATATTTGGTGTATCCTGTGGTATTTTGAAAGGCAGAAAAATCATATCCGACTCGATTTAAAGTCTGAGTCGATTTATCTAATTATATAAACACGGAATTCTTGGTGCTTCCCCTAGTTAGGGTGCGCATTAGATTCTTGTGTAGTCTAATTGTAGAGG
>CAZJTO010000277.1:0-3898 GCA_964548935.1 uncultured Saprospiraceae bacterium | reverse complement strand
CATGGCATTATCTCCCAAAAGGTAGAAACCCTGAAGAGGTGTTTAGCTTTACCTCGCCAAGGGAATACGAGTTTAGAGCCTTACTTGACGAGCGTTATAATCAAATCCTATTTAATCAAGGTAGCTTCTCTCTCATAAGAGATGATAAAATGAACGATCAAGATTTAATCATAAATGATAGTCGCTTTATTTTTCAAAACGACTATAAGAGTAGTAAGGAGGGTTACTATGGTTTTTGTGCGGCAGTACCTGAGGGGTTTCAGGAAGTCAATTATGTATGGGTATTCCCAGAGCGATTTGAAGTGCTCAGCTATGAGGCTAACACAGATGGTGAATGGTCTCTTATTGACAACACACTGTCCTATACTGCTAAAGATGTAAATAATATACTGTTCAAAATTGAGTACAAACCTAAAGAAGTCCAACCCCTCGAACTGAAAGACCGAACAGTTTCACTGAAAGACTCAATGGTTGTCAGTCAAAAACTGATTACCATAGATATCTGGGATGATAGCAAGGTGGACAATGATATCATTTCTCTCAAGGTTAATGATGAATGGCTTGTACAGTACTTAGAGGCCAAACAAGAAAAAACGACTTTTAAATATGTTCTTAGGCAGCCTGAAAACTATATCATCCTCAGAGCAGATAATGTAGGAGAAATCCCCCCCAATACAACAGCCATAAAAATTAATGATGGCAAGTCTAGTCACATGGTTGTGCTAGACTCAGATTTGGGCAAAAGTGAGGCGATTAAGATAACACTAGCCCAAGATTAACCCTATTCTAAACAGCTTCCAATATCTATAAACAACTCAGAGCCAGCTGCCACACTAAACCCTTGATTAAGCTCAACAGTACCATTCACCCGCCAGTAAACTCGATCTAGGGCATCTACTCCTACTGGACCAGGTATCTCCGTACTAATAGATGAATTAGCAATGATATTGCTATTGACATTATCAGGAGTAACCGTACTTGTCGCTATATCATCACACGAGTACTCACATGAACCTGCCAGACCAAAGTTCTCGGCAAGAGGATCGTCACAAATATTATCTCCTTCTGGTGCAGGTGGCGGGGTACCCTTAATCTCTAATCTATCAATGGCAATGTCACTGGTCCAATTATTACCCGTTTCTGCTAAAAGTTCAATCTGGATTACTTCGTCCTGATAGTCACGCATGTCGACTGTCGCAGTAAACCATTGATTACCTTGATCACCAGCTATAGTAGCGAGCAGTGTAGAGTTTTCTTCTTGATGAATAGTCAACGCTAATGACCCCATGCCCTCACCATACATATGGAATAAGAAGGTAAAAACTGGATCCGTCAGCTGTGACAAGTCTATACAGTCTGAGATAAGCCTTGCTGTCTTAGCCGGGAAATTCGGTGAGCTTGCCTCGACATAAAAGTAACTGCTGCCATCATTGGCCTGATCAGGTCCAGTATTGCTCGATGGAGTTGAGCCTGTATTTATGGTCCAATCTAAATCGTCATCGACAGCATTGGTCCATATTGATAAATCTGTCGATTCGAAATCGACAATAATATCCTCTGTGATACTTAGAGAGTTTTCACAAAAGATTTCTGGCGGTGGTGGCGGTCCTGACACGCAGTTCGTTAAAAACTGTGCTGCAAACAGATATTCATCATAAATGTGATCACCCACTTCTGCACCAAATGCCAAGTCAAAAGAAATACCAGGACGCCCTGCAAAATGACAATAACTCATAATTGATCCAGGTCCACTCGGAAATCCAGGATCGGAGCAACTTCCTTCTATTGTGAAGCATCCGTCAATAGCGGTATTGTTATTATTCCCCCATGCACAAGCTTGGGTATGGGGAGCTCCCATATTATGACCCATCTCATGTGCAAGCACATTAATCGTCCAAGAATAATTAGGAACCCCAGCAAATGTCATAGCGGTCTGACTAACTGCAAATGGCACATTGGTCCCTATAGTCGTCGCCTTACACGGTCCAGATCCTCTACATGAAACATATGCAATACCGCTATAGCTGTTCCGGTTTTCTGCCGATATTAGGTGGACCAAATCAGCATTGAACGATGTCGGATTAACAGAGTTTGCCAATGTAGGAAGAGCATTTCCTACGTTGCTCTCCGCGCCATAGCTATCAGGTCCTGTCCATATACGCACGCTTGATACTTCTATTGGAATGCTATTAGGGGAGTTTTCATATAAATATTCAAATAAGACAGCTACCTGGGCAAAAGAAGCCAATGCAAACTGCTCAGCGGCCTGGATGTTTTGACCAAAATTTTGGAAGCTCCTATGATCCACTTCTACGTGTACCTTAACACACTGACCTGATTTTTGAAGACTTACACCCTCCATTTCGGGAAAATCCTCGAGTTGTATATGTTCCCCTGTCCCTGTACCGCATTCAAATGGCAAGTCGCCTAATTCTTGATCATTGAAGAGTATATAATCATCATTGCCGGTCATCGGTCCCAAATTGTAGATGCCTTGAGCATCGATGATGACAGCTCTGATATCACTATCAGTCACTGTCAACTGGACCATGGAACGAGGGTCATCGGCTACCACTCCTTTGTAAAAGGATATACGAGAAGGCTTCAATTCATTTCGTTCAGCGTCATAGAGTGTATATCCCGCTGAAGTGATATCATCAGAAGGATACAATTTGAGATCTACACTGTACTGGTCCGATATTGGGATACTTATGGCATAATCATCTTTTTGGTGCAGAGACTCTATGTGCTTAGTATTGATGTTGAGCTGAACACCATCTATGGTGGTGGATTTATCTGAAGATAGAGAGAACAAATCTATCGTCTTGAGATCATTCTTGTGGTAAATCTGATCGGCTATAATATTTGGAGCGTAGCTTATATCAGCTGGAATATTGTGTCGTATTCTGTTAATCAAATCTTGGCTTGAGCCAATATGTATACAGAAAGCAATTGCTATTAAGGTAAGGGGGGTTTTGAACATGTCAATTTCGGATAAATGGTGAAATTCTACTTTGAGGACAAAGACAAATTGATTTATCCCGTCCTATATGTTCATGGAAACTGCCTACTAACCGACATTACTCGATTATTATATTACTGCAATATCGAATGGTCTGTGGGTGAGAATGATAGGGTCAACCCTATAATTAAACCAGAATAATTTAAGTGTAAATCAGTAAGGCTACTGTAATTGGTGTACTTATAATCTCAAGTTACTGAGCCGACGCCGAGGCATTGACATCTCCTGTCTTCACACCAACAAAATTTAGATCTAAGGCATCTGATGTCGATGCTGGCAACGAGATTGCTGTTTGAACCCCATTACGCAGACTGGCTTCACTCAAATCCGCGATTTCTGGTATATAAATCCAACTGGGTCGACCATCAAACTCCGATGCTAAATTTAATAGTACTCTTTGTATACTGATAAGGTCTACTGCCGAAACTGTACCATTATTGTTGACATCTGCCGCAATTAATTGAAGAGGATCTGTCAATCTCTGTACCCCCAAGATGTGACGTGTCACTATAATGATATCGATAGAACTAATACCATTTGCAACGTTGGCATTATTAAATGGAGCTACAGATAAGTCTATATCTGTAGGCAAGTTGTTTATGCTAAAACGGCCTAGGTTGTCGGTAAAAGTAGATTGATCTCCAATGTTGACCTGTACATTGCCTAATGCTTGTCCATTAGGATTCACAATACGCCCGCTCGCACTTCGGGTTAATTCGGAGCAAGGTGCACAAGGTCCGCCGCAATCAACAG
The DNA here is from genome assembly GCA_964548935.1 of uncultured Saprospiraceae bacterium. Classification (GTDB taxonomy): domain Bacteria; phylum Bacteroidota; class Bacteroidia; order Chitinophagales; family Saprospiraceae; genus GYS-P2D. Next base: position 123 of record CAZJTO010000277.1, on the reverse strand, counting down.
ATTCTTCCCCTTGATTCTGAATCCCATCTGTACAACTCACACAGGATGGACAGCCCGGATAAGAACCTCCACAGTCGACGCCGCCTTCATCGCCATTCTGGATACCATCAAAACAGGTCTCAC
>CAZJTO010000276.1:0-3904 GCA_964548935.1 uncultured Saprospiraceae bacterium | reverse complement strand
AATTGAGGGAATCACCAAAAAATGACTTATGTAACGACCACTGACCTAATGAAATATCGAAGAATAGCTTTTGATCAGTTGAGCCCTTGGTAACTGCTTCAGTTGAAGACTTCGCATCCTTACAAGACAGTAAGGACGTACTGCCCAGAATTGCGCTAGCGGCTATGCCTGTTGATAGGCGCTTTATCGTGTTTCGTCTAGAGATATTCATATGATGATCAGTTTAAGAATTGGTCTAAAATAAAGAATAATTAAAGAGTAGTAGTGTCTGATATCAATGGGGCTGAGGAGAGCTAATTGAACCGAATGCTTAACACAAAAGTAACTACTAATATTAGCCAGAAAACGACTACCAATTTATTTGCTTTTTTGACGTTGTCGCTATTTGATGACGAAATAATGGGCAATGGTGTAAGTCCATAGTACAAAGTTGGTCAACCGTATTAATAGATTATCAGATTTATTTTCTGGGATTTCCTAAATTCGAAATAGAAGAAGACTTTCAGTGAATAAAGAATAAATAAAATTAAGACGAGCGTAATTATTATATGTGAATTGGTCATTTATTGGTAACATTTATTCTGATTATCCTTAGCAGAATCCAAGCAATAGGATTTACTAAAAATACATCAACGACACCAAGCTTACACCAAAGTAGATAGCGATAGTCTTAGCACCGTCATAGTCTTTGGCGAGGCGCTGACCAAATATCAACATCAAATAAGAAGCAAGTGAAAGCATCACTGCTATATAAGCACAGTTGGAGTCTTCATAAAACAGAATACTCCCTGCCCCGAATAACCCCATCACTCCAGTAGCCAGTTCGATAAAGGTCAATATCCCCAATAGTGGAGCAACCATACCGCTGATTAAGCTCTTACTGAAATGCCCTTTGAGCCAACCGAGATTACCGGACCAATCCATCACCTTATCGATACCAGATTGTAGGAAGACTATGGCAATGAAGCCGCATATACTTAAGTGGGCCAACATGATAGGATCGATATATTCGGTCATGACGTTCTTATTTTTAAGGCAATGTAGCTCTAATCAGTCGGGAGTGTCTAATGGCTTCGATCGAAACTTTAGTGTTCTCTGCTGAGAAGAAAGATTCTCCCTGCTCTATTGTCAGAGATGTTCCGCTGTTGTCGGTGGTGGTCAGGCCACCCTTTAATAACAGATAGCACTCAGAAGTCGCTGACTGTAGATTTATTTGTTCTTTACCGCTTAGTTCTATAAGCTGAAGCTCAAACTCTTGAGCGGGGCTTTTATAGGCCTTTATGGATTGACTGACGCGACTTGGCTTGATGATTTGCGGCTCTACTGACTCAAACACTAAATGATCCAACAAGGCATCGATGTCAACGTGCTTAGGCGTAAGCCCTGCCCGAAACACATTGTCACTATTAGCCATGATCTCGACATTCTGACCTCCTAAGTATGCATGTGGTACGCCCGCCTCTTGGTAGATGCCCTCGCCGGTTCTTAAGTAGACCAGATTGTAGAAGTATATCGAAAAAATGCCCTTGTCGTATCCATAATCTTCAAATGCCTGCTTGGCCCAGTAATCAGGATGATTTTTGTCCTCTATCTCGCTATTGAGTAATCTGATGCGGAGCGAGGTCAATGACGCTGTGACTTCTCCTTGACTCATGTTGAGTAGATAAGTATAGAAGCCTTGGATACCATCATCAAGCCGATGTGCTAGCGTACTGAACTCAGGGGTCTCTGCGATTGTCTTTTTGATGCCCTTGATGGATTTGAACCCGTGCAGAAGCCAAAAATCACTTAGTGCCATCATCAGCTCAGGCTTATGGTTATCATCTTTAAAGATCCTGTTATTAGCATCCAGAGGGATACTAGCTTGATTTTCTTTGGCGTAACCTATCTCTGCCTGCTTCTTATTAGGATGTGACTGTATCGATAGCATCTTGCGTACATCGAGTATCTTAAGCAGGTAGGGTAGGCTGGTATATTCATCGAGGTAGTCCCAGGACTTGTTGACTGATATCTGTGCTCTGCCACGTGGATGAACGCCGATCCAATATTCTGCATATGGCGTCTGCTCTGCATTAGATTCTCCTAAGAATTTTGGAATATAATCATAACCGCCCCAGGCATAGTTTTGGATGGCGCCTTTGAGGGAGTAGATTCCATCGAGCCGATCTCGCTGACTCATGGAGAGATATGCGTTAATGAGCCCATTAGTAGAGGAATCATGAGTGTCCACGGTCTCTGCACGTTCAAGCTCTGGCAGTATCTTTCTAGCCAACTCCTTACCCAACTGCACACCCCACTGATCGAAGCTGTAGATGTTCCAGATATATCCTTGGACGAATATCTTGTGCTCGTACATGGCGATGAGCTGACCAAGTGTGAACGGCGTAAGCTTCTTGAGCAGAATTGAGTTGCTCGGTCGATTTCCTGAGAATACCTTGAAGGGTACAATGTCCTCGTAGTCAGCAAGTTTCGCTCCTTTTGATTGAAAGTCAGCGATTACCTCCTCTCGAGACTTACCCTGCATGAGCGCTTCGGTCTGAGCGAAAAAGTTGGACATCAACATGTCGTGATGATCCGCTATTGGATTATGAGATTGCGCCGGAGCAATAAAATCACACGGGATGATCTTAGTGCCTTGGTGAATCAACTGATAGAATGCATGCTGACCATTGGTGCCAGGCTCACCCCATATGATGGGTCCGGTCTGATAGGATACATCCTGGCCACTGCGATCAACGACCTTGCCATTAGACTCCATGTTAGCCTGTTGGAAGTAGGCAGCAAATCGATGTAAATATTGATCATAGGGTAGGATAGCTTCACTCTCTACCTGATAGAAGTTGTTGTACCAGATACCTATCAGTGCTAAGATTACCGGTATGTTGTTTTCATAGGGAGACGTCCTAAAGTGTTCGTCCATGTCATGTAGCCCATCCAACAGCTCTTCAAAGGCATCAAAGCCAATCGTCAATGCGATAGACATCCCAATAGCCGAAGACAGGCTATATCGACCGCCCACCCAATCCCAAAACTGGAAGATATTGCGCTCATCAATCCCAAACTCGGTGACTCCCGGTATGTTAGTAGAGAGTGCAATAAAGTGCTTAGCTACATCTTTTTGTTGTGCTCCTTTGGCCAAGAACCACTCCCTGGCAGTATGTGCATTGCGCATCGTCTCCTGAGTCGTAAATGACTTGCTCGCTATAATGAATAGCGTGGTCTCAGGATCGACTTTCTTCAGCGTTTCAGCAATGTGGGTACCATCCACATTAGAGACGAAGTGAGGCTGTATAACACCAACAGCATAAGGCTTCAAAGCTTCTGTCACCATCACAGGCCCCAAGTCAGAACCACCAATGCCTATGTTGACTACATGAGTAAATTCTTTATCCGTGTATCCTCTTTTAGTACCATCATGGATTTTATCACAGAATGTTTTCATTTGTTCCAGTACCCGACGTACATCTAGCATCACATCATCACCTTCAAACAGTATGGGTCGATCAGATCTATTTCGCAGCGCCGTATGTAAGACTGCACGGCGCTCAGTGACATTTATGATATCTCCGTCAAACATGGACTTGATCCCTTCGTCCAGTTTTAGTTCAGTTGCTAAATCCATCAGTGCCGCCAAGGCCTTATCCGACAATCGATTTTTAGAAAAGTCGATAAGGATATCCTTGCGATGTACCGAGTAGTTATCAAAGCGCTCGGGATCATTTTCAAAATGAGAATTGATGGAGAGATCCTTCTCTGCATCATATATTTCGTTTAGCGTCTTCCAGGCTGCGGTATCTGTAGGATTCTTTGTAGAAAGGGCCATTGAGCTGTTTTAATCGTGTTGATTGACGAAGTTACGGTGCTTGGGCTTATATTGGTTAAACAATTATCAACTATGCGAGCG
>CAZJTO010000275.1:0-3904 GCA_964548935.1 uncultured Saprospiraceae bacterium | reverse complement strand
TGAGGTCGGAAGCGGATTCGAACCGCTGTAGGAGGTTTTGCAGACCTCAGCCTAGCCACTCGGCCACCCGACCATAATTTTATGGACGGCAAATATAGATTAATTCTTGCGACGGGAGCAAGATCATCATGAGCTTATTTGCTCGCTTTTCTTTTTGCAGAAATTTCTTTTCTGATAGTTGCCAGCTTGTATCGTGCCACTATGTCGAACGTAGTTGCCGTAATCGCTAAACTCAATATGGCTATTGTATTAACAACAATCAAGGACCAATTGACCTCGTCCTTTGTAATGCCGTACTTGAAGTAATAGACTCCGCCGATGATAGCACATGCCAATATCAACAATATAGCTACCAACCTGAGGTCAGTATATTTTTGCTTTAACTGTTGTCGAATGGCATTTTTAAGCAGCTCTCCATAGACTGGGTCTCTTGGATTCAACCCTATAAGCTGACGGCTTAGTCTAGCTGCATCCTCATAGTCTCCCATATGATAGGTAGATGCCGCTTTTAGAAAAATTAGTTCTGAAAAATTGTCCTCTTGAGAATAGGAAACATCATTTAGGAAGACGTACTCTATCAAGTCGTCAATCTCCACGAGCACCTTCTCATAGCGCCCAAGGTCAAATAGAGCATTGACAAATTCATATTTCATAAAGTACTGCTGATCCTCCTCCAATGAGAAAATCTGTTCGCTACGTTGCTCATAGAAACGAATCTTCTCTAAGTAGTCATTGGGCTCAATCCCTCTGTACTCTTCAAATATGTTTTGGGCGTCTTTCATCCAATTATTAAAAATAATAACTATTTCGTTAAATATTATGCCTTAGTTGCGCTTATCGTTGCCCCAGCTTAGTTTGTCTTGTATAGTTTTTAAGAAAGTGGTATTCTTCAACCTCACTAAATGAGTGTCAAAATCACATTTACGGATCGCCAGTTGATGCTCCGAAGTGATAGTCTCAAATCTGGAGTCCAACGTACAAAGGAAATTTTCGCTTCTCCCTTCGATCTCAAAGCTAATTACTGCATCATCAGAAATGACCAGCGGTCGAACGTTTAGATTATGTGGTGCTACCGGTGTAATCACAAAATTGCCACAGTTCGGAAAAATAATAGGACCGCCACAACTCAACGAGTACCCTGTTGATCCCGTAGGTGTTGATACGATCAAGCCATCCGCCCAATAGCTATTGAGATAATCCCCATTGATATAAGTATGAATCGTAATCATGGACGATGTATCCCGCTTATGAAGCGTAAAATCGTTAAGGGCAAAAGGCTCTTGTCCAAATAACTGAGGCGACGACTCTAAAAAAATCATTCGTCTTCGCTCGAGATCATAGCGCGAATTGTCGATCTGGTCAAAAGACTCAGATATATATCGCTCTTCGATACTAGCTAAAAATCCTAATCTCCCGAGGTTAACCCCTAAAATAGGAATGGCCAAATCTCTGATTAAAGTGGTCGCCTGAAGTATTGTTCCATCACCACCAAGGGTCATTATTAGATCGATAGCCTGTCTTTTGAGCTCTTCGTGGGTAGCCAGAAGTGGTATATCTATATCTGGAACAATCGCGGACAAATGATCGAATACGTCCTGATTGGCATACACCTTATAATTATGCTTAAGCGCACAGTCTATAACCTGCCTTATAGTGCTATAATTACTTTCTTTTACATACCGTCCGAAAAGCAGAACCTTCATATCTGAGCCAAAATAGTTTAATTATGATTTTCTTATGCATCCATTTGGCTACATAACTTGATCTGTATCAAAAGTTTATATAGCTTTATATACTTACTCACCAGTTTTTGAGTGATCCAGATTTGTGTAATGTTTAAACAGCATAGTGTTTATGAGTAGTTCTTCCCATTATTCCCTCCTTATTCAAAAACTTGACCAATTTATAAGGAAGTACTATATCAACAAGGCGATCAGAGGTGCATTACTCTTTACGGCAGCAACAATTGGAGTTTTTCTGCTCTATAGCTTTTTAGAGCATCAATTCTATTTGTCACAGGGAGGACGCAAGATGCTTTTTTACTCTTATATCATTGGTTCTATAGGATCACTGCTCTATTTGGTGATCTGGCCATTGGCAAGCTACTTTAAGTTAGGCCGCGTTATCTCACATGATACTGCCGCCAAGATCCTCGGCGATCATTTTACGAATGTCGAAGATCGATTAGTCAATGTGCTTCAGTTAAATCGAAATATCAGCGAATCTAATCGAGCGCTGATAGAGGCTAGTATAGATCAGAAATCTGAAAAGATCAGTATAGTGCCATTCAAAAAGGCAATTGACCTAAACAAGAATCGCAAATATCTGAAGTATGCCTTTCCTCCATTAGCTTTATTACTATTCATACTATTTGCCGCACCAAGTCTCATAAGAGATAGTACATATCGCATCATCAACAATAACGAGGACTTTGAACGGGCAGCACCGTTTCAACTCACACTGACTAATAGTGATTTAGAGGTGCTACAATATGAGGACTATACCCTCACTGTTACTGCTGACGGCGAACAACTGCCTAATGAAGTCTACGTAACTATAGACGACTATGACTATCGGCTTACTAAGCAATCCAACAATACGTTCACTTACAAAATGACCAATGTCAGAAAGGATACTCCTTTTCAGTTGTATTCTGGCAAATATCACAACAGAGAACAGGTTCTGAAAGTATTGCCTAAACCACGAATGGTCAATTTTAGTCTTAACATAGATTATCCATCGTATACGCAACAGCGAGATGAGACCATATTGAATACTGGTGATATTACCGTCCCTCAAGGAACCAATATCGAGTGGTCAGTGAAGACTTTGTCTACAGATGATGTGATGCTAAGATTTGATGACACCGAACCGATTGCTCTCGTGCAACAGGGCTCAGCAACTTTTGCTACATCAAAGAGGATATACAAGGATCACAACTATGTGATGAGATTGAGGAATGAGCACTTGCCACAAGGAGACTCTTTGAATTTTTACATAAAGACTATTGCTGATAAGTACCCTACCATTCAGGTAGACATGATACAAGACTCAGTAGAAAAAGACATCTTATACTTCGTTGGAGATGGAGCTGATGATTATGGTCTCCAATCGTTAAACTTTGTATACACTGTCACCGATGATGGCGGCACAACGATACGGCAACAACAAGAGCCTATCGTTATCACACCTAGTACTCAGATCAATTTTGACTACATTCTTGACATCAAGGATATCGCATTAGAGCCAGGTCAAAAAGTTGTCTACTACTTTGAGCTATTTGATAATGACGGAGTAAATGGTTCTAAGTCTGTCAAGAGCAGCGTCTTGAGCTATCGAGAGAAAAGCGTAGATGAGCTCGAAGAAGAAGAACAAGAGAATGAAGAGTTAATCAAGGATAAACTCGATTCATCAATTGACGAAGCCAAGGACATCCAAGAAGAGCTGCGTAAACTTCGTGAAAAACTATTGCAAAAGTCTGAGCCAGACTGGCAGGACAAGAAGCAGCTTGAGCAGTTACTGGAGCGCCAGCAAAACCTGCAACAACAACTTGAGCAAGCTAAAAATGCCAACGAGCAAAATCTACAAAATCAAAAGAGTCATGAGACTAATCCGCAACTCCAAGAAAAGCAAGAGCGCCTACAACAACTATTTGAAGAGGTAGTAGATGATGAGATGCAAAGTCTCATGGAAGAAATCCAGAAATTAATGGAAGAGCTCGGTAAAGAGCAAACTCTTGAAAAGATGGAAGACTTCGAACAGAAGGAAGAAAGCTTAGAAAATGAGATGGAGCGTCTCCAGGAGTTATACGAACAATTAGAGGTCGAAAAAGAACTCCAAGAGAGCATAGATAAGTTGGAGGAGCTTGCTGAAGACTTAGATGAACTAAGTGAAAAAACAGAGG
>CAZJTO010000274.1:0-3908 GCA_964548935.1 uncultured Saprospiraceae bacterium | reverse complement strand
TGTCATTTCCTCCAGGACAGATGTCTACGCTATCACAGACCCAATCGTTATCAGAATCCTGGTCATCACAACCACACATACCTGCTTCGCTTCGTGTTGGATCATCTGGGCATTCATCAGTACGATCACAAACGCCATCACCATCAGTATCTACATCATCCACTAAGGCACAATTACATGGACCACAGACATTGTCTAGGTCCGCAAATGTTCCATCGGTATTGAAAAACCGTCCAAGTTGATTACACTCGCCTCTAAACGTTCTCAGATTATCGCGAGTGAATGGAATAACACAGATGGTAATCAGTCCATCTTCATCAGGCGTACAAGTAGAACATGGATTACTATTGAGGGACTCACACGGACCGCAAAATGTGTTATAATCACCCAGTCCACTGCACTCAACGCGGCGAGTCATATTATCCTGGCACACAATTATCAGTTGGTCTTCATTATTACATCCGCAGTCATCATCGTCACATACATCTCCTATTCCATCTTTATCAGAGTCATCCTGAGTAGGGTTGTATGTATCTGGGCAATTGTCAGACTCATCAGGCACTCCATCGGAATCTCTATCCTCTTCAAACTCGGTGCAGAAATCGTCATAAAAAACAGGATCAGCAGTGTACGCTGATATAGAAAAGAGCATCGACAGCATAACTAGTGTCGTTGCAAATAGGTTTGAATTCATCATCCTCAAAAAAATTAAATCTCAAAAAAATTTCAAATCACTTGAACCCATACAATTCTATATATGAGATCAGGACAATCGAGAGATAATCAACTGGTTGAAAAAATGCCTTGATTCGGCATCTAAGATTGGGTCTGCACAAATTAAGACTAAATAAGGAGCTATCAGGTCACGCTTTTTACAAAAGATGATCCTAAACATTAGTTTTGCTAACCACTTTACATTTAGGAGGTCAAATAAGCGGATATATGTCACTTTTGAATTCAGAAAGGCTTAAAATATTTGTTGTTAATGCGTTCACAAATGGTTCATTTTCAGGCAATCCTGCAGCATTTATACCTCTGACAAAGTGGCTTCCAAATACAACTTTACAAGCATTAGCAGAGCAAAACAATCTGTCAGAAACCGTCTTTACCGTACCCGAAAAAAAAGGTGATGGATATCAAATTAGGTGGTTCACCCCATCTATAGAAGTGAAATTATGTGGGCATGCCACACTGGCCTGTGCGCATATATTATTTACTGTCTATGGCAACCATGAAAACCTGATAAAATTCAACTCAAAATCCGGGCCTATCAGTGTTTCCAAATCCGCTTCTTTGCTCACACTGGACTTCCCGACCGACCAAATTGACAAACTCGAAACTACCATCAAATTCAAGGCTATTTTAGGGATAAATCCAGTCGAAGCCTATCGCGGCAATGATGACATTTTGTTAATCTATGGCCACTACGATGATGTGATTAGCATGAGACCTAATTACATGTTATTGGCAGAGGTAGATAGCAGAGGAGTCATCGTAACTGCCCCTGGATACGACCAATACGATTTTATTTCAAGGGGCTTTTTTCCGGCTGCGGGTATCAATGAAGATCCTGCTACAGGCTCGGCACATACTACACTCGCACCATACTGGGCTCAACGCTTGCACAAAAAGCATCTGATCGCCAAGCAGTGCAGCTATAGAGGCGGCTATTTTAGTTGTACCTATCTCGGAAAAAGGACACTTATCTCAGGTACCTGTGAAACCTATCTCACAGGCGAAATAACGATCTGATCCTAAGCTTTAATCTTATAAACGATCCTACCACACTGCTCAGCTCGATTGGCATTGGAGAATTCAAATTCTCTGGACTTCCTCAGCGCTAATGACGTCAAGGAGGATCTAAAAATAGACGACGCCTCTCTGTTGAATGTGGACTCCACAACCTTGCCACTGGCATCTACACAAATATCGATTACAACCTCGCCATCTTCAGTAGAAAGAATAAAGATATTGGGTTGGTGTTCTAAGTTTCGATCACCCAATCCATTGCTGATTTGTAGGGTGAGGTTGTCATCTACCTTATGCTCTTGCACTGATGTTAGGTCGACAGGGTCCTCTATTTGAGTTTTTTCCTCGGGCAGATCAGCCAATACGGGCTCATCCTCGGTAAATATATCTCGGTCATCTTCTTCTATTGGAACTCGCCTACGTTCTTCGGTTGTATTTCTATCTTGTCTTCTATTGTCCGTGTTTGTGTCACGTTCTACATCCTCTGAATCTCGTCTTTGTCTCTGTCGTGGTGGCTCCTCAACGTAGTCATAGCACTTGTCATTAAACATGTCTGTAGCTTTCGCATGATCAAGGGACACTCCTTTAGAAAAGCTTTCACAAGCATTATTTCTTTGACCCTCCTCGAGCGCGATAACACCCGCCTGGTAATGCAAATCTCCATCAAAGCGATCTAATTCGATGGCAGTCCTCACGTAATTCTTTGCCGCCGTCATATTATTTAGTCGGTATTCTGTATCAATCATCAGCTTGATCACCTCTTTGGTTACCCCTGCCCTATCGATATACTGCATGATGTCTTGCTTAGTGCCTTTATAGGCGCCGAGGTCATATTTTGCTCTCGCCCTCATCACATAGGCATTGACGAATGAATCATCCTCGCTGAGGATACGATTATACATCCTCACTGCCTCATCATAACGTGATGCCTGATAGAGTACATTGGCTTTCATAAACAATACTGTTGCATCATTTTCGAGATCTTGCGCACATACTGTATTACTCATAGTTGTGGACAGAAACAAGATCGATAAGAGTGTCAGAAAGGTAACCTTCATATTACGAGATATTGACTTTTATTTGTTTTGAGTTCTATTCTAATCATGGACACCTTTGACAGTGCACGTGCTTTTATGACGTACAATCTTAAAATAGTCGCATGAAATTATGTCTTAATTAATCCAAAATGATAAGTTAAGCGTTGAATTATTAAATGTCACAATTGGCAAATAGAAAATTGATAAGAATATTATGAAAAAAATATATGTAGTCGCCGCCACTAGAACACCTATGGGAAGCTTTGGTGGATCATTAAGTGGGTTCTCTGCACCTCAACTAGGATCTATGGCCATAACCGGTGCCCTTGAGGCCGCTGGTGTCAAGCCTGAATTAGTTAATGAAGTACTTTTTGGAAATGTATGTCAAGCCAATTTAGGCCAAGCTCCTGCTCGTCAGGCTGCTATGGGCGCACACATACCGAATACCGTACCTGCTACGACGATCAATAAGGTATGCTCATCGGGTATGAAGGCAGCCATGCTAGCCAGTCAGGCCATCGCCCTCGGCCAAGCCGATATCATCGTAGCAGGAGGGATGGAAAGCATGAGTAATGTCCCATTCTATATGCCTAAACTTAGATGGGGCAACAAGTATGGTGGTACAGACGTGATCGATGGTCTCCAAAAAGATGGACTCACAGACGCCTACAATCTACAAGCTATGGGTAACTGTGGTGATGCCACAGCAGATAAATATAAAATCTCAAGAGAGCAACAAGACGATTATGCGATCCAATCCTACAAGAGATCAGCTGAGGCTACAAGCTCTGGCAAGTTTTCTAATGAGATCGTCTCAGTGTCTATTCCCCAGCGCAAGTCAGATCCTATTGTGATGTCTGAAGATGAGGAATATAAAAAGGTGAAGTTTGAAAAGATACCAGCATTGAGACCAGCGTTTAGCAAGGAAGGGACCGTTACAGCAGCAAATGCGTCAACACTTAATGATGGTGCAGCCGCTTTGATTCTTGCCAGTGAAGATGCGGTCAGAAAGCATAAGCTCACCCCAATAGCCGAGGTTATTTCATACGCCGATGCAGCTCATGAGCCAGAGTGGTTTACGACTGCTCCAACTAAAGCAGCACCCAAGGCACTCGAAAGAGC
>CAZJTO010000273.1:0-3916 GCA_964548935.1 uncultured Saprospiraceae bacterium | reverse complement strand
CGTAATCCTGACATATGTTGACGGTTTGTGTCAACCTATTTCAGGACAAGACAGATCACCCCTTGACCCCCTCAAGGGGGAAAGTGGATATGGGATTTTAGATTGTTTCAATTGGTTTCATGGATTACGCAGGGTGGATATTGGGTTTTGTTTCAATTGGTTTCCTGGGATCACCCCCTGCCTCCCTCAAGGAGGAAAGTGGATATGGGGTTTTAGATTGTTTCAATTGGTTTCATGGATTACGCAGGGTGGATGGATATGGGGTTTAATTGGTGTTGTTTAGGGTTAAGTAATTGTCCTTAATTAATCATTCATTGCTTTCACTATTAAGACCCACAACAGTGAGCTAAGCCACCTGCTAATAGATGTATGGAATCCTCGTTTCGTTTTTTGGTGTGTTTGAGAGATTTTTGGTGAGTGTCTTTGGCGTTTAATCAATATTACATGGGTAAAGGATCGTCCAAGTTGTACAATGACTGGTCATACACTGAATAAATAGTTATCATTTGGTAACACCTATCTCCTATCGATCTCGCTAAATTTGTCAGCATAGCATACAGTGTAATCGCCATAGATGGAGCAACTAATCAATTATGTACAGCAATTCGGAAATTTCAATACTCAGCAGATTGAGCTAATACGAAATAGTGCCGTAACACGTCGCTTGAAAAAAGGTAGCTACTTCTCTGAGGCAGGTCAGATATCAAAAGAAATCGCATTCATTACAAAAGGCATACTGCGAATATGCTACTACGACAAGGACGGTTCAGAAATCACGAAGTACTTCGTTGATGAGAATAATTTCGCAGTCGATGTCAACAGCTATTTCAATAATATCCCTTCATCAGAATATATCGAAGCCATAACAGATATGGACTTGTTGATCTTTTCCAAGACAGCTATGGACAATCTTTCTAATACCATATTGATCTGGGATAGCGTCGTCAATCAAATAGCCAACAAGGCCATGACTGAAAAATTCAATATCACCAGTATGATGATTGCAGAAGATGCTACGACACGGTATTTGAATTTTCACAATCGCTTTCCAGCATTGGCGAATCGGATTCCACTAAATTATCTGGCCTCGTATATCGGTGTCACCAAACAATCACTCAGCCGCATCAGAAAAGAATTAACCAAATGATATAACTATGAAAAGCATCCTCAAGAAAGTCGGAGTAGGTCTTCTAATCCTATTCATACTATTAGCCGTATTCTTACGCCTGAGATATGGCGGGGGAGATGAATATCCTAACCTATCGACGCCACCTCTCTATAGCTCAGAACAACTGGAAGTCGTCTATGCCCATGACGAACCGATAGGAAATATCGCCGCATCGAAGCACAGCTCGGTAGAGACAAGGGTATTCTTTACCATACATCCAGAAAGTCGACCAGAGACCATCAAACTAATGGAAATAGTTAACGATAAAGCTATTCCCTATCCATCTCTTGAGGCACAGAATAATTTCAATACCGTACTCGGTCTTTTTACTGATAACCAAAATCGCTTATGGACAATAGATCATGGCAATCATGGATTCGATGGTGCTAAAATTTTAGCTTTTGATTTGAACACTGATCAACTAGTACATGAATATACTTTTCCATCATCTGTTGCTAAAAAGCTTTCATTCTTTAATGATCTATCTATATCTCCAGACGGAAAATTTCTCGTGGTTGCCAATGTTAGTTTTTTCGGAAAGAAACCGAGCATTGCAGTCTATAACATCGACTCTGGAGAAAGTAAAAATTTACTTGAAGGACACCCAAGCATGCGTGATGAAGGATATGTACCTGTACCACCAGCTAAGAAAATGAGATTTTTGGGAGGTTTGGTAGATCTACTTACTGGTGTCGATGGAATTGACTTCAGTCGAGATGGTCAATATGTCTACTATGCACCCATGGGACATTCAGAGCTATTCAGAATCCCGACAGATATAATAACAGACTTCTCAAAATCAGATCAAGATCTCAGTGATGCGGTGCAAAGCATCAGCAAGAAACCACTTAGCGATGGTATTAGAACGGATCATTATGGCAATGTCTATATTACGGATATTGAAAACACCGGAGTTTATGTCGTGCCGCCTTCAGGCAATGGATTTACCCTTATTAAGGATGAAAGGATTCGATGGGCAGATGGCCTATCCTTGTCGGCAGACGGAATGTTTTATTTGGCAGATAGCGCTATTCCTGATCAGATGCTGAGGAGCAAAAAGCATATGAAGGAACAGGCACCATACTACATTTTCAGATTTAAGGCGTTGGAAGAGTAAAAGGATACTCTTAATCGGCATGATATATTGATATCGCATACTTGTTGGTCCTCCTCTTTTGTTTCAAACAATCAATATACTCAAATTCGACACGTGTATTAGATCGGTTTAGCTGTTAAGGCCTATTATGACCTTGCGAAAGCTATTAATGAGTCGTAACTGCCGCGATCTGCCTCCTGTAAGGCATGTATGTAGCGCTTGCGTATCTCATTATCTGTTATAAGTTCACTTCCACCCCAGCTAAAATAAGTACCACCAAAGATTTTCTCCACAATCAAGTCAGCTATCAATCGTGAGTGTCGACCATTACCATTGGGAAAACAGTGGATACTCACTAATCTATGCTTGAACCTTATAGCTAACTCATCAGGATCATAAACCTCATGATCAAACCAATGCTTAGCATCATCTAATAATTGCTTTAGCTCAATCGAAATCTGATAAAAAGGTACGCCTATATTGGTCTCTGTCGTTCTGCTGTTACCTGCCCAGGACCATACTTGGCCATACATTTCATGGTGGAGTTTTCTTATGAAACCTTCGCTGGTCAATTTAGCTGTATCAACTCGCTGACTGAGCAACCACTTGTGAGCTAAGGAAATATTGCGTTGTTCGAACTGATCAAGTTCTCCTTGAGTTGTGATCGATGGGACCAATAGACATTGTTTAGCTTCCTCAGATATAGGCGTCTGACCGTTTTTATATTGGAATATTAATCCCATATATGTTTGGGCATTTCAGATACTATAGTTGCTGTTAAATCCTTAACCTCCTCTTTCAGTTTTTCTTTGGAGATTTGTTGATCCTCAAGCACCATAGTCTGATGTGTGCGAGCTACAATCTCCTGAGCTAACTGTTGCGCTCTGTGTTCAATCATCTGCTCTAATCCCCCATGCCATGAAACAAAGCCATAAACAAAGTCCATTTCTAATGCCCGAGCTAGGTCTTCCATTTTCTTCATTGTGATCTTGCCGTGGGCTTCATTGCTTTCTAATTTCCTTACACCTTGAGGTGTCATATTGAGTCTATCTCCTAATTGCCTGAGAGACATACCAAGAGTGCTCCGAATGCAATAGATCCACCCTCGGCTAGGTTTTCCAATATCAGATATGGACTCATATGGTTTCATCTTTGCTGTGAGCTGACGTATCAGCAATTGCTGCATCGCATCTTTCATAAACCTATTAGTTTAATATATATCATTAAATATAAACCTTATAGTTTAAATAATCAATCTGTAAATAAACCTATAGGTTTAATGTATTATAACTAGTATCGAATTTAGACCGCCTTTCCTTTGGCGGAGGAGGAGGATTACCTGGCGGTGATCCCTATGTGGTGGGTGGCCAAAAAAGAAAAGACCTCCTATTGGAGGTCTTCATTTAATTGTATCCTTCACCTAAGCAAGCAAGCTTGATAGGTGCACCATACAATTAAAAAAGGCAGCTCTTTCGAACTGCCTTTTCTTTGGCGGAGGAGGAGGGATTCGAACCCCCGATACCCGTAAAGGTATGCTGGTTTTCAAGACCAGTGCATTCAACCGCTCTGCCACTCCTCCGAATGAGGCGAAGATGTCACCATCTAAGCGGCTGCAAATGTACTGGAGTTTTTAGATTTAAAAAATATCTCTG
>CAZJTO010000272.1:0-3916 GCA_964548935.1 uncultured Saprospiraceae bacterium | reverse complement strand
TGGTCAAAATTTTGATGTAGTTCCATGACATTAGCTCCAATCGTATTATTCGCTTTTAATCGGCCAGATCATCTACTACTAACATTAGAAGCCTTGCAATCAAATAAACTGGCTGATGAGAGTAAGCTCTATATCTATTGCGACGGTCCTAAACCACATTTCACCAACACTGACATTGATAAAATAAACCAAGTTCGTGATGTGGCTAAAAAAGAAAAATGGTGCAAAGAAATAGTAGTAATCGAACGTGACCGCAATTATGGCTTAGCTGAATCTGTAGTAGCTGGAGTTACTGAAGTTGTCCAGAAGTATGGCCAAGTGATAGTATTAGAAGATGATATTGTAACATCTCCTGGATTCCTTACATATATGAACGACGCCCTGCGTATATACTCCAAAGAGGAACGTGTTATGCACGTCGCCGGATATTTTTATCCCATATCGGTCACTCCAGAACATCATTCGTTTTTCTTACCACTCGGTACTTGTTGGGGTTGGGCCACTTGGGCAGATGCCTGGAACAAATACAACCACTCCGCCAAAGAATTGCTGTCGACAATTACTGCGTTACCCCAATCAAAACAGAAGCAATTTGATAATCAGAACAATTCCATAAGATTGCTTAAAAGAGCCAGTACTGGTCAATCCGATTCTTGGGCCATAAGATGGTATGCTTCTATATTTTTGGCAGATGGACTAGGGCTTCATCCCTATAAATCACTAATTCGGAATATTGGATTTGACGGATCTGGCACAAATTACTTTTCACTTAACAAGATTCAGTCCCAGACTATAGCTAAACTTGACATCGATTATACTCCAATAAACAAGGCAACCAAAATAGAAAAAGCTCTTAAATCTTACTTCTTTTGGGAGCGGGTTAAATCAGCGCCGTTCTACTATATAAATATGCTCAAAAATCTAATCAGCCATTAACTACCGATATGACAATCAATCGTACAATCATCTTATACACATCATTCTAACCACAAATACATGCTACTTGCTTTAGAAAGATTATTCAAGAATGTCGCTTTGTTGTTAATTGATAAAAATTATAGAAAATATATTTTTCTTACTCTTTCTATTGGTGGCAAAAAAAGATACAAAAGATGTAAAGTATCTATTAACAACACAAAAGTGGATGTACTGGATAATAGGTCGTTCCTAGCCCAGTATCTCGAAATATTCTTTCAAAGAAGTTATCAGTTTACCTCCTCTAAGGACAGCCCACTGATTATAGATTGTGGAGCAAACATCGGAACCAGCGTATTGTTTTTTAAGTCGATATATCCACAATGCAGAATAAAGGCCTTTGAGCCCGATCCTATAGTATATCAAGTATTGAGCGACAACATTGATCGTCACAATTACTCTGATGTAGAAGTCATTAATCAAGCAGTCTGGACCGAAGAGACTACGCTAAACTTTGCGAGTGACGGTTCAGATGCAGGAACGATAACAGATACCATTAACAACAATACAATTGCCGTAAAAGCTATTGATTTAAATAACTACTTAAATGATCTTGGTGAAAACATAGATATGCTCAAAATTGATATCGAAGGGGCCGAGTATGACGTTGTATTGAATTGTTCTCAAGCTTTGCGACGAGTCGATAACCTATTTGTTGAGTGCCATTCATTTCCAGGACAAAAACAACGAATTCATCAAATACTCAAACTGTTAGAGGATCTCGATTTTAGGTACTATATACAAAATGAAAATTCGAGAAAATCTCCTTTTATAAATAGATCAAAAGAAAAGATTATGGATATGCAATTGAATATTTATGCATACCGAGAGCAAAATCAATGAAGGTAGTACTCATTAATTCTTCAGAATCCAGCGGCGGAGCTGCGATTGCATGCAACAGGCTTCATCAAGCCCACAAGCATAATAATCTCGATTCATCGCTTCTTGTTCAGAGTAGAAGTTCATCTGAATTAGATGAAAACGTGTATAGAGTTAAAGGGAGGTTCCCTCTGTCTCTTCATGAGAAATCCACTTTTTATCTTGAAAAACTCTCTTTCCTTCCATATGAAAAAGACAAAAAGGCTCGTTTTGCATTTTCCTCTAGCAAATTTGGTCATTCCATCCATACACACCCTGTAATTAAGGAGGCAGACATTATTCATTTACATTGGATCAATAAGGGATTTATCTCTATTAAATCACTAAACCAACTCATATCACTTAACAAACCTATTGTGTGGACCATGCATGATATGTGGCCCATTACTGGAGGGTGTCATTATTCAGATGAATGCACGAATTATAAATCGACATGTGGGAATTGCTTCATGTTGAAAAATCCAAATAATCAGGATCTCTCAAATAGAATCTGGCGTAGCAAGCAACAACTATTTCAGAAAAAGAATGCTATAACTTTTGTCACCTGTAGCAAATGGCTACAATCAATAACTCAATCAAGTAGCTTAGCAGCTAATCAAAGTGTGACAAGTATCCCGAATTGCATAAATACTGAGAGATACAAACAAGCCCATCGTTCGCTTGATTCATCCAAGATAGCACTCCTATTTCAAGCCATGAATATCGGTGATCAAAGGAAGGGCTTTGAGTATTTTTTGCAAAGTCTCAAGACATTGAAGAGACTCAATGCCAATCTATGTGATAACATTGTTATTAACGTAATTGGCAAAGCCAACCCCTCTAATTATATTCAAGACTTAGGTTTTACTGTAGAATATTCAGGATTGCTGAAAAACGAATCGGAGGTTATCAAAGCATATCAAAAAGCTCACTTGTATATAATCCCGTCGTTACAGGATAATCTGCCTAATACGGTCATGGAGGCCTTGTCTTGTTCACTACCAGTGATAGGCTTCAATACTGGTGGTATTCCCGAGATGGTTGTACACAAACACAACGGATACATAGCTCCAAAAAAAGATTCTGAAGATCTTGCCCGAGGAATTCTCTGGGCTCTTTCTGATCCAGCAAATTATTCAAACCTGAGACAAAATGCACGTAGAACTGTAGAAGAAAATTACTCCTATAGCCATATATCTAATCGATATTTAACCCTTTATAAAGAGCTACTTGCGAATCAATATGAATCCTAACCGCCTCGAGAAAGTCAGTGATGGTAGATACTATCTGTCAGTTATAACTGTATGTTATAATGCATTTGATGTTATCGAAGCTACAATTAGCAGCGTGATTTCTCAAGACCACCGAGAGTTACTTGAGTTCATTGTAATCGATGGGCAATCAAATGACGCCACAGCAGACATACTCAATAGGTATGGCGACAAAATTGATCAATTGATTATTGAGCCTGATCGAGGCATCTACGATGCCATGAACAAGGGCCTACACTTAGCTCAAGGAGATTATATACTCTATATGAATGCTGGAGATTACATAAATAGTAGCAATCTGATTACTCAGATGAAGCAATCCGCACAAGCTGATATATATTACAGTGACACCATTCTAATTAACGATCAGAGTATCAAATTAGGACTACGTAGTGAGCTTACTACAAGAACGATCCCTGACACTCTTGATAAGGATTCTTTTAGGCGTGGATTGGTTGTTTCTCATCAATCTTTTATCCCAAGAAGGTCAATAGCATCTGAGTACATTGATAACAACCTGAGTGCAGACATTGATTGGATAATAAACTGCGTATCAAAATCAAACAAAGCCTTAAAACTGGCTGAACCTATAAGCTGCTTTTTAGTGGGTGGTATCTCTGATCAGAAAAAAATGAAGTCACTGGTCGATCGATTTAAAGTAATGGTGACTCACTATGGTCTTATCCAAACTATATTTATCCATTTGAAATTTGTAATAAGGCTTCTGAATAAGAGACCGAAATATCGGTAAATAGGAATACTGAATAGCGCATTTAAGTTACACTGAATAATTGTTTTGAGGTTAATGGTTG
>CAZJTO010000271.1:0-3937 GCA_964548935.1 uncultured Saprospiraceae bacterium | reverse complement strand
TTCTCAACCTCGACAATCTTCTCAACTTCTACAGGTCCTTGGTTAGCTTTTTGCATCAAATTGTTACGCTCACTATTCCATGCATTCACCTTAATTTCCCAATCAGAGTTGAGCTTGTCATAACGTCTCTTAGCATCATTATCAGCTCCAGATTTTTCCTCTTGCAACTGCTGATATTTAGCAGACCAATCTCTCTCTATTCCTTTATATTTTTCCTCAGTCGCTGCCAATTTAGACTCGAGCTGGGATTTTTCAGTATTCCATTTTTGAGACTTTGCAGTCCATTCTCTTTCGAGTGTTTCAGTACTATTCGCCTTATTAGTCAGACTATGCTGCTCTCGTTCCAGTTCCTTATGCTTATTCTTCCATTCGACTATCTGAGCTTTTAACTCATTTTGAGTGTTGTTCCACTCACCTTTCTGAGTCGCTAGTTCACTTTTAAGCTGTACCTGCTTGTCATCGGCTTCTGCCAACTGACTTAGAAAAACTTTTTTCTCAGATAACCAGTCATTGCGATTCGCTTCATTATCGGCAACTAATGAATGATAGTCCGTTTCCCACTTCCGAGTGCGTTCCTCGAGCTTGGCTCGCATACCATCCCAATCAGTACGATTTTGAGTATACTCTTTTTTGAGCGTGGCATTATCTTGTGACAGTACTGAATACTTCTTGTCGTATTGGTTATATTCTGTCTGCAATGTGGCATATGAAGCTCGGGCAGTTTCGATTTCTTTGTCTTTCCCGCCTAAGAGGCCGCCAAACCAAGTTCCTCCCATTAACCATCCTAGGAACCATGCTCCTAAAGCAAATAATAATGGTAGTAACCAACAGTAAGCGCATCCCGTCATCCATAGGATTAGAGAAAGTGTCAATATGATGAGCAGTGGAATAAATATATGTTGTGATTTCATTTCTATTATTCTTTAATCTTTTAGTGAATTGATTTTACAGGTTCAGTTTAACTTCTACCCGTCGATTTTTAGACCTCCCATCAGCCGTATCATTGGTTTCAATAGGTTTATCTGGACCAAAACCTCTTGCAGTCATTTTGTTAGCAGCGATGCCTCCATTGTCAGCGAGGTACTGTCGCACAAAATCTGCTCTGCCCTGAGATAGGTTGATATTAGAATCTCTATTTCCAACACTATCCGTGTGCCCCTCTATAGAGAGCCCTGAGCCGTCAACATTGTCTAAGTAGTAGATAATCTCTCCTATATCAGTACGCTGTTGTGCTGATAGGTTGAGTTGGTCTTGATTGGTGCCGAAGTATACAGTGATTGGTTCCACCGTGAAACGCTTTCTTATTCTTTCTAAGCGTTGGCTATTATCTCCGATCTCTCCAAAGCCGAATGTAGCACCTTTGCGCAGGGTGTTACCCTCAAAGAAATTGCTTGAACTGACTTCCGAGGCAATCGCTAGCTGTCGTGCAGGCACTTTCTGAGAAATGAGCATCCTCTTGATCGCGTCTGCTCGTGCAAGTCCGATGTTACCGTAGATACTTCCATTAGTCTCCTTAGAGTCATAGTATCCCGTTATGGTAAGCTTCCTATCACTATTGGACTTTAGGTATTCTGCAGTCTGGTTCAAGCTCTGTGTGACAGACTGACTTGGCGCCAATGCTGCAAATGAAGATCTTGGAAACTTTACATACTCAGAAGATGTCAAATTAAGCTTTGATCTATCACGGATCACCCACTCATCACCTCCAGACACAACAGGCGCCCGTGCAGGTACGGTTGTTGGAGCAACAGCTGCGGCGGATGTATCTGCTGAAGCAGAAGCCCCACATATATACTTATTAAATAAAAACGATCCTATTATCAGCCATAGCAGTAGGATTATTAGAAGGGTTAGAAAGCGTGAATTCATAAGTTCTGTTTTGTTTTATTAGGTAGTATTACGGCTATCAGCATTGAAGCCGCTCTTATTTGATACGTGAATGTCACAGTAAGTCTCGACTTATCAAGAACTATTTTACAGATATTTTCAACTATTATTAAGAATAATCGCCTCAGACAACAATATTTGCTCCTAATGGATAAATTCTCGCTTTTTATCCCATAAAAAAAAGAAAAGCCCATGGGGCTGACCCACGGGCTTTTTTATCACGCTAATTTCAAGACAGTCATCGACTATCCTAAGCTATCTTACTTTGTATCATCTACTTCTTCAAACTCTACATCCGTAACGTCTTCTGTACTGTCTGAGCCGCCATCGCCTGCATCTGCAGTTGCTTCTGCGCCATCTCCACCAGCAGCTTGTTGTGCATTGTAGATATCCTGGCTTGCCGATTGCCAAGCTGTGTTAAGCGTCTCCATAGCGCTATCGATCTTAGCGATGTCTTCCACCTTGTGAGCTTCTTTGAGTTCGGCAACAGCATTTTCGATTGCCTCTTTCTTATCAGCTGGTATCTTATCACCGTACTCAGTGATCTGCTTTTCAGTTTGGAATACCAATGAATCGGCTGCATTCAGCTTATCAACCTTCTCACGAGCTGCCTTATCCTCATCGGCATTTGCTTCAGCTTCAGCCTTCATCTTGTCGATCTCTTCTTGCGACAGACCTGTCGAAGCCTCAATTCTTATGTTTTGCTCCTTACCAGTTCCTTTATCCTTAGCAGATACACTCAAGATTCCATTGGCATCTATATCAAATGACACCTCTACTTGAGGAACACCTCTCGGTGCTGGCGGTATACCATCGAGAATAAATCTACCTACAGATCTGTTTTGAGCCGCCATCGGACGTTCGCCCTGTAGGATATGTATTTCAACAGAAGGCTGATTATCAGCTGCGGTTGAATACACCTTAGACTTTTTAGTTGGTATCGTTGAGTTGGCTTCAATCACTACATCGTATACGCCACCCATCGTCTCAATGCCGAGAGATAGCGGTGTTACATCTAGTAATAGCACATCCTGCACGTCACCACTAAGTACACCTCCCTGGATGGAAGCTCCTACTGCAACCACTTCGTCAGGGTTAACTGATCTATTAGGTTTCTTTCCAAAGAACTCCTCTACTGCCTGCTGTATCTTAGGGATACGTGTAGACCCACCTACAAGGATAACCTCATCAATATCGCTCTTACTCAATCCGGCATCCTTCAGCGCCTCGGCACATGGAGCCAAAGATCTCTTAACCAGGTCATCAGCAAGCTGCTCAAATTTCGCTCGACTCAACTTAACTACCAAGTGCTTAGGCACACCGTCCTTTGCAGTGACATATGGAAGGTTGACTTCCGTCTCCGTAGACGAAGAGAGCTCAATCTTAGCCTTTTCCGCTGCGTCCTTTAATCTTTGTAGCGCCATCGGATCTTTACGTAGATCCATAGCTTCTTGCTTTTCGAATGTTTCTGCTAAGAAATCTATAATCACCTCATCAAAGTCATCACCACCTAATCGAGTATCACCATTCGTTGACTTTACTTCAAATACGCCATCGCCTAACTCAAGAATAGAGATATCAAAAGTACCTCCACCTAAATCGTATACAGCGATGGTAGCATCCTTATCCTTTTTATCAAGTCCATAAGCCAATGCGGCAGCGGTAGGCTCATTAATGATTCTCTTCACAACGAGGCCTGCGATCTCACCGGCTTCTTTAGTAGCTTGTCTCTGAGAGTCATTGAAGTAAGCTGGTACCGTAACCACGGCTTCTGTCACTTCTTGACCTAAGAAATCCTCTGCGGTCTTCTTCATCTTCTGTAGCACCATGGCACTCAGCTCTTGCGGGCTATATTTCTTGCCATCGATATCGACACGAACTGTGTCATTATCTCCCTTAACAATCGAATAAGGCATCCGATCCACATCGGCACCAAGCTCACTAAATCTGCGACCCATAAACCTCTTAATAGAGGAAATAGTCTTTAAGGGATTTGTGATGGCCTGACGCTTAGCAGGATCACCCACCTTGCGCTCACCATTATCCAAAA
>CAZJTO010000270.1:0-3940 GCA_964548935.1 uncultured Saprospiraceae bacterium | reverse complement strand
ACTTCTCTTTTGTCTATCAATCTAAATCCATTACCATGGATATTGACGATTTCAAGATTATCGTCTTTCTTCAAGTACTTACGTAGCTTAGTCACGAATACATCCATACTACGTGCTGTGAAGTAGTTATCTTCTTCCCATATCTGTGTTAAGGCAACTGATCTAGACAAGACTTCATTCTTATGAATGCAGAATAGCCTCAGGAGATGCGCCTCTTTAGGAGATAATTTGTCTTTATGGACTTCCTCGCCATTCTTATAAGTCAGAATGCGGAGTGGATAGTTGAAATGGTAATGACCAATTTCAAATTCCTTTTTATTCTCTTCAGGATTCGGTACCGCTCCACTACGTTTTAAAATGGCTTGTACTCGATACAATAATTCTTCCGAATTAAATGGCTTGGTGATATAGTCATCCGCTCCAATTTTGAAGCCATCGATAACATCTTCTTTGAGTGCCTTGGCTGTAAGGTAGATGAGGGGTGCAGCACTATTGTCTTCCTTTATTTCCTTACCCAAGGTGAATCCGTCCTTTTTAGGCATCATTACATCGAGGATATGCAAATCAAACTTACCTTTCTTATACGTATCCCATCCCTGCTCACCGTCGGTGGCAAGTGTCACATCAAAATCGTGCATCTCTAAATAGGATTTCAGGACGTCTCCAAAGTTGCGATCGTCCTCTACTAACAGAATTCTTTGACCCATTGAACTATAGTTAATGCTTTATATGACGACTATACGTCAATCCGTCACCTAGTATAAGGTAAAAATATCATAAAAGTACTGCCCTCCCCTAACGAACTCTGCACGCGGACTTTTCCTTTGTGCGCATCGACTATGGCTTTGACATAACTCAGGCCTAACCCAAAGCCCTTTACATCGTGAACATTACCAGTACTTACTCTATAAAATTTTTCGAAAATTCGACTTGTGTCATCCTTGGTCATACCGATTCCTTTGTCCCTTACTATGATCTCTACCCCTTCCTTTGCATCTCTTGTTTCGAGCGTGATTTCAGGGCTATCTTTGGAATATTTGTTGGCGTTATCCAATAGATTATGGATCACATTGTTGATATGATTTTTATCACCCTCGATGATTGGGTGCGTACTTTTTAGGAATGTCTGGATCGTGCCGCCTCTTGCGTTAACTTTTAATCCCGTATGCTCTGCCGCCATATGAGCTAATTCATTGACATCTATCTTTATAATTTTAAGCTGGATGTCATCCTTGTCTAACTTGGCAATCTGAAGAACTTTTTCTACTTGAGCAAGCATCCGTTTATTCTCCTCCTTAATGATCCCTGCGAACCGTTTGATCTTATTAGGGCTGTTGATCACCATATCACTATCGATGGAGTCGGCCGCTAATGAAATCGTAGCGATAGGCGTCTTAAACTCGTGAGTCATATTGTTAATAAAGTCGGTCTTCATGAGAGACACCTTCTTCTGCGTGAGTATGATTGTAATTGTGTAGATAAAGCAAAATAAGATCAACCCAGTAAACACTATGGAGGCTATCAATGATGGCAGTATCTCTGATAGGAGGTAGCTCTGCTTGCGTGGGAAAAACACTTTTAAAAGCCCTGGCGAAGTCTCTTCGTCTAAATTGAAAAGATTTATCCCATACTCAGTCTCATACAGGTTCTGGATCTGCCCACCTTCACTGAACTGTTTTTCTTCAGAGGGGACAAGGTTAACGACATTGTAGGTACCATTAGTTATTGTGAAATCTTGCGCCTGATTGGAAAATGCGCCATACTCATAGTTGAGATCCACCCCTTGATCAATTAGTGCATTTTGGAGATATACCTCAAGATCATCCTTGTTAATGCCAAGAAATGCAGTCTGTGGGTCCAGTGCCCACTTCCCAAAACTTAGATTGTTCTCGAGGATATCTGTGCGATAGTTTCTTCTGATCGCATCCGTAATCCCTATGCCCGAGGTCTTGTTTAAGTTCTTGTTGTAATACTTCGTGAAGTTTTCTACGGAGCTCGCATCATCCTCGAGTTGTAGCTTCACTCGATTGAGGGCCAAGGTGACCTTATCATCAAAGTTCTTCGCATTTAACTCAGTTCCTCTCTTCAGCCATACATACTGTATGATCGTAATCCCGAGTAGTGCGATACTCATTAAGACAATAATCGTACGTATGACTCCTTTGCTCATTAAGAGGATAAAACTACGGTAAGCGCTATAAAGATAGCTTCCTTTAGTTGATACTTATCATACTTTTAACCATCACACAGATTATTGAGTCTTTTGTGATTGGTGAGGAGTGATAACAAGGGGATGAATTGCAAGGGGCTGAAGCCCCTTGAATGAGATGCCAATCTATCCACTTCAATGGGCGAAGCGCTTTGGGGCCTTGGGAGAAGCTGAAGCCCCTTGGTATCCACATGTTCAGAACCGTGCTATTCTTTTACTACGGTACTCTTTAAAGCCAGCTCGTTATATTGCTCGTCGGCAATCGGACTCGGCGCATCGATCATCATATCTCGACCCTGATTATTCTTTGGGAATGCAATGAAGTCTCGTATTGAATTCACCCCATTCATTACCGCACATAACCGATCAAAACCAAAGGCAATGCCTCCATGTGGTGGTGCTCCATATTCAAATGCTCCCAATAAAAATCCAAATTGGGCTTCAGCTTCTTCCTTAGTAAAACCGAGCAAGTCAAAGTTCTTTGACTGTAATTCTCGATCGTGTATTCTGATAGACCCCCCTCCAATCTCTACACCATTGATGACGAGATCATAAGCGTCAGCCTTCAATGATTTCATCGTATCATGATCTCCTGTCAACATGCGGTCTTCATCCGCTTTCTTCGGAGCCGTAAATGGATGGTGCATAGCATGAAATCGCTCTGTATCCTCGTCCCACTCGAGTAATGGGAAGTCAACCACCCATAGTGGCTTGAACACCTTCGGATCCATCAGTCCCATACGGCGACCCATCTCTAGTCTAAGCTCATTCAACTGCTTGCGGGTCTTCTCAGCTTCTCCAGATAGGATCAACATCATATCACCTTCCTTCGCACCCATCTTATCTGCCCAAGTCTGCAAGGCCGCATCATCAAAAAACTTACCTACAGAAGATTTGAATGCGCCACCCGCCTCTACTTTGACATAGACTAATCCTTTGGCACCGATCTGTGGACGTTGCATCCACTCAGTCAGTTTCTTGATATCCTTATTACTATATTCTGAAGCTTGACCAGTAGCACAAATCCCGACGACGAGTTCTGCATTATCAAATACACTAAACCCTTTACCCTGTGCCACATCGTTGAGTTCAACAAACTGCATATCAA
Source organism: uncultured Saprospiraceae bacterium (assembly GCA_964548935.1). Taxonomy (GTDB): domain Bacteria; phylum Bacteroidota; class Bacteroidia; order Chitinophagales; family Saprospiraceae; genus GYS-P2D. The sequence continues at coordinate 623 of CAZJTO010000270.1, read as the reverse complement.
ATCTCACATCTGGCTTATCACTACCATACTTGAGGATGGCGTCATCGTATGACATGAGTGGGAAGTCAGGCAAGTCTATATTCTTCAATGTCTTGAAAAGAGATTTAGTTAACCCCTCAAATGTTGCCAATACTTCATCTCGAGTAACGAAGCTCATTTCGCAGTCTATCTGCGTGAACTCCGGCTGTCGGTCTGCTCTTAAGTCCTCATCTCTAAAGCACTTGACGATCTGAAAATAGCGGTCCATCCCAGCAACCATCAAGATTTGCTTGAAGGTCTGCGGTGACTGTGGCAAGGCATAAAACTGCCCAGGATTCATTCGGCTTGGCACCACAAAGTCTCTAGCTCCCTCTGGCGTACTCTTGATCAATACTGGCGTCTCTACTTCGATAAAGTTTTGACTGTCCAGATACTTACGAGTTTCAATAGCCAACTTAGATCTAAAGATCAGATTATCTCTTACTGGATTACGTCGTATATCGAGGTATCGATACTTCATGCGGAGATCATCTCCACCGTCGGTCTCATCTTCAATCGTAAATGGTGGCACAAGGGACTCATTGAGCACCTCGAGTGTCTTTACTTCTATCTCTATATCGCCTGTGGCTCTATTGGGATTCTTA
>CAZJTO010000269.1:0-3956 GCA_964548935.1 uncultured Saprospiraceae bacterium | reverse complement strand
GTATTGATGCCTATGATCCACTTTTCTCCTTTGCTATTCTGCCCATGCGTCAGCACTTCTCCCCCGATCTCTACATAATAGTCTTCGACACCTATTTGCGTCAAGAGCTCTCCAACCTGATCTACTCCATAACCTTTAGCTATCGCACTAAAATCTAGCTGTCCTGCGAACGGCTTAATGACCAATTCAGAATTGAGTGTTTTTCGGTAGCTAAGCCTGTCAAGGCCTACGATTTGCATCATGGAATCAATAGCGGCAGAATCGACTTGGGTTACGGCTCTTTTTGGGGTGTATCCAAAACCCCAATAGTTGACCAGCGGCATAACCGTAGGATCGAAATATTTTTCAGTCGTCTCATATAAGTCAGCCGAGGCATCGAGATTATAGGCAAAGTGACCTTTATCTCCTGAAATTGTGAATGTCTCGTTCTCTTGATTGAGCCTTGAGATAATCGAGGAGTCAATATACGTGCTGACTTCGGCATTGATCTCAACCAGTAGTTGGTCTATATCATCCTTGACGGTTGCCGGAGGCAGATCAGAGTTGAAGGTGACATGATAGTGGGTGCCCATCGTCTCTCCTGTTATCTTAACATAGTTAGCAACAGAGCGATTAGATTCCTTACATGCTAGGGTTAACCACAGGAGTGTGGATATGAGTCCAATCGTCCTAACTCCTGTGGTCATGACTCTACGAATGTTCTTTTAGAACTTGTTCCTGTGCATTGTGGAGTTGCACTGGAGCGCTTCCTTTGCGCAGTTTCATATTGAGGAATTCCACCACCAATGAGAATGCGATAGCAAAGTATAGATATCCTTTAGGCACAGCTCCTATCTCTGAATCAAATATCGTTAAGTGAGCTAAATGACCACCCTCAAGGATTAGCATGAAGCCTATCAAGATCAAAAATGACAAACCTAACATTTGGATGGTCGGGTGCTTATTGACAAATTCTCCTACCGGATTGGCAAATGCCAGCATGATGCCTACAGACAACACTACTGATATAATCATGATGATTAATGCCCCATATAGGCCATTAGTCATACCTACTGCCGTGAGAATGCTGTCAAAGCTAAATACGATATTAATGAGAGTGATCTGAATAATCGCTTGAGTCATCGTTGTGCCACTTTTCTTTCCTCCTACCCCATCATGGTCATCTTCCTCAAGTTTATGATGGATCTCGGAGACGCTCTTGTACAACAGAAATATCCCTCCAAATATCAGGATGAAACTCTGTCCTGAGAATCCCGCATGAAGCCAGCCCCAATCCAAACTCAACCACGGTGCCTGCATAGATATCAACCATGAGATACCAAACAATAAGGCAATACGCAGAAACATCGCTAAGAAGAGACCAATATTGGTCGCCTTTTTACGGAGCTCCTTAGGCAATTTATCAGCGGCAAGCGTGATGAAAATGATATTATCAACCCCGAGTATGATCTCTAAGAACGTCAATGTTAATAGGCTCATCCATACGCCAGAACTGCCCCAATCGGGCATATCAAAAAGTAGTGTGTAGAACATCATAATATATATTAGCTATTAGGCTTCTTCTTGTGGTTCTTGATGAAACCCAAAGCCGATTCTATTTTGACCTTGGACACCAGGTTGGTCATCATCATAGTTTTCCCAATCTATTAATTCTTTAAAGAACTCATCAAAATTACCCAAAATCAGTTGTTCATTAAATTCCTCAGGTCTATATATTCCCAGCATCTTAGGTGGTTTGGGTTGCATTAATCCTTCGATCAGAGGATAGGTTATCCACACTTGAACCTTACCATTGAATAGCTGGCTATACACTAGAGACCCCTTATCCTTAATGATATTACGTTTGGTTATGTCATCAACATTTTCTGCAATTCCACTTACGGCTTTGCCCAGTGATATAGTAATCGACTCCAGATTCTCAAATCTCTCTTCAATATCAATAGAGGCAGATATACCCGTATGCTCCAATACTTCTCCTGCTGTTTTGACGATTTCATCTTTGAGCGAGTTATACCACGCATTGCGATAATCGATGACATGCTTCAGCATAGCTGAGTATTTTGACGCTCTTTCCTTTATTGCTGTAAATTTTTCCATTCCTATTTATTCGTCTTGTGTTTATGCATTAATCTCAATCCATTCATGGTGAGATTTCTATCTATTTTATGAAACAGGTCTCCTAAGGGTTCCATCACAAATGATAGTCCTCCTGTTGCTAAGGCTATATAATGATCACCTACTTCGGACCGGATTTTACCGATAAGCTCTTTGGCCATACCCACATATCCCCATAGTATGCCAGCCTGGATCGCATGTGTTGTATTCTGACCTAAGACTGAGCTTGGGAGTTCCAAAGGTATTTCGGGCAGCTGAGCAGTATTGCTGGACAGGGCTTTCATCGCCGTTTTAATTCCTGGTGCGATGGCAACGCCCTGAACAAAACCATCGCCGCTCACAGTTGTAAATGTCAAAGCAGTGCCAAAATCAGCGACTATACAATCACGTTCATAAGTATGGTAAGCAGAATACGCATTGGCCACCAGATCTGTTCCTATCTCATAGGGTCGAGGCACCTTAAATCCTAAGTCTTCGTAAAGTTGTGGACCTACTGTTACGATATCCACCTCAAACAGATCTGTCAATATCTGTTGGAATAGTTCTCTGAGATTAGGAACAACCGTACTTAAGATGCAGCCTTCGATATCCTCTATGTTCAAGCCATTTTCCAAGATTTCAGTCCTCAATTTCATATCGTAAAATTGATTCGCCGAACTATCCTTAATGGTAGGTATGCGCCATATATCGGTACACACCTCTCCCTTATAAAATCCTAATACAACATTGGAGTTTCCGATATCGACAACTGCGATCATGAATTCACTGCTTTTTTAAGGCTCCAAAAGGACTTCCATCCCTCTGCTGTGGTCGGTACTTGCTGGTCGCTATTTTCTTTGACTATTTTAAACAAGGTCTTCCAGTGAAATGAAATATCCCTAACGATCTGTGACCATGATAGTTCAGGATCATAGATATGTATTGGCTCAGATTTAGCACCGTTTATCTCGAGTAACTTAAAATTTCCTTGCTTGATATCTGCGATGGATTCTGCCTTTAAATCGAGCCTTCCAAAATTCAACCCTTCAAATTCCGAAAAGAAGTCGTCTATCGCCACATGCAGGGCGGCATCTATCTGATTGGAGCGATCATAAAATTTAGAACCTCTCGCATAGTTGCCGACATGATCGATGATGAGTTCTTCATGAGCGTCTAATACTTCATCCGCTTTCGCCTCATATTTTTTGTAGACCAGTTCTTTGTTTAGAAATGGATTGTCTAGTTTTTCAACTAATTCTTTGATTGTCGACTGCCCATCGCCAACAATAAAAGGCATTACCTTTTCGACGAATGAAGATATGCCATAGCCTCGATCAGCCTTGAGTCGATAGCACATGATCGAGTACTCTGAGCTATGACTCAAAAACTCTTGTATCAGCATCTCTCGATCACCAAACTGAGACTGTATTTCTAATAGCTCTTCCAGATGATCTATACGTCGTACCATGAATCCTTTGAACCCTACATTTGGCTTTACAATAAGCGGAAAAGATATCTCAGCACCATGCAGCTTGTCTGTTAGATCGTCGTGTTGAGTAACTACTATGGTTGTAGGCAGATATTTCTCTTGAGTCAGGTCGTATATGGCAGTCTTAGTATCATCGAGCATGCCCCCCAGGTGTAATGCTGGATTAGCGGCAGAAAAGAAAGTAAGCGATCTGAAATATATCGAGTATCCTATCCAATAGATCAAGGATTGATACTTATACAATGTCGATACCCAATATCCTCTGTCGGACCTTTTCACAGTTTGGCAAGCTTGATTTTCAGCACTAAAGCTAACTAAAATCGCAGATATGAATCTTAAGAGTAGCCAGTGTGTCTGCGGTTAATTGAATTAT
>CAZJTO010000268.1:0-3985 GCA_964548935.1 uncultured Saprospiraceae bacterium | reverse complement strand
CTTTTATAAAATACTATGAATAAGAGGTTAAAGGGATTTAACCTCTTTTTTTTATCCCTTTTTTATAGCAGCCATATATTTCTTGAGTTCTTTCTTAACCGTAGGAAACAACAAATACAAACCTACCATATTGGGAAATACCATAGCGAAAATCATCGCATCTGAAAACGCCCAAATAGAATTCATACTCGCCGCAGCTCCAATAATGATAAATGTGCAAAACAACAGCTTGTAAGTTAAGTCAGCTACTGTACCACGTCCAAACAAGTACTTCCACGATTGAAGGCCGTAATAAGACCATGAGATCATCGTCGATACAGCAAACAGCACCACCGCTATCGTCAAGAATATGTTGGAGAACGGGATATAATTTGCAAATGCCTTAGAGGTAATGCCTGCGCCCTCAAAAGACTCTCCTCCGATAATCACTGATCCGCTGCCATCACCGCCATACTCGAAGTGTCCACCGTAGTTATAGATGATAATCACTAATGCCGTCATGGTACAGATCACTACGGTATCAATGAATGGCTCTAATAGCGCTACAAGCCCCTCAGATGCTGGATATTTCGTCTTAACGGCAGAGTGTGCAATGGATGCAGAACCCGCTCCAGCTTCATTGGAGAATGCAGCTCGTTGAAATCCAACTAACAATACGCCTATGAATGATCCAACTCCTATAGCAGTAGGATTAAATGCTTCTCTAAATATTAAGCCAATTGCATCATCAACTAAACCGAAGTTTGACAATATGATATAGAGACAAGCGATGATATAGAGTACCGCCATAAAAGGAACGACCTTCTCAGTGACTGAGGCGATTCTCTTGATACCACCGATGATGATGATACCGACGACCACTGCCATAGTTAACCCTACTAATGCTCCTGCCGATGTGCTATTCCATCCAAAGAGTTCCTTAATCACGATCGTCGCTTGATTGGATTGTGCGGCGTTGCCACCACCAAATGATCCGCCTATACAGAATACGGCAAAGAACACAGCTGCGATCTTTCCGAGCACCTCCATGCCTCTTTCCTTCAGGCCTTTTGAGATATAGTACATCGGACCACCATATACAGTACCGTCAGGTCCTACATCCCTATACTTAACACCCAACGTACATTCAACAAACTTTGTAGACATCCCTAAAAATCCACAGATGATCATCCAGAATGTGGCTCCAGGACCACCAAGAGCGATAGCAAGTGCGACACCAGCAATGTTACCATTACCTACTGTCCCAGATACCGCTGTAGCGAGTGCCTGAAAGTGAGTCACTTCGCCTTCTTGGCTTTCATCTTTTATCGTTTCGAATACATCTCCTCCGGGCGTCGCATCACCGTACATCTTGTCTGTGCTGGCATGATCTAATTCATCATACTTACCCCGTACAACATTGATGGCAGTGGCAAAATACCGCAAGTTGGGAAAGCCGAATATCAAGGTGAAGATCAGAGCACTACCTACCAACAATATAAGTACGAAAGGTGTCCCTGCAATCGGGAAAAACACGACGTTATTAACGAAGTCTGAAACAGGAGCAAATGCCTGATCAATCTTTTGATCTAACCCTTGTGCAAATGACAATATTGGTAAGAGTATTGTGGCAAATAATAGGATAAATCTGTTAGTAGTTTGCGCATTCAGCATATGTATTCTGTGTATTTATGTCGGCGTAAGATATTTAACCAGATAGTCTTAGCCAAATCAAGTTTTACTCAATTGTAGGAGTATCCATAACCAGATGTTCTATTCTATGGCCATCAATACTCTTTTTACGATACCATTCATAGCGGACCCTTCTGTCCATCTCGTGACAATAACGAGGTCGTTGACAGGGTCGACGTATACCATGTTTACTCCTGCACCCAGATGAAAGAATGACTCTACTGGTGCATCAGGTAGTCTCTGTTGATCCGTATTCAAAAACCAGTTCATGATACCGTAGTCCGTCTTGACTGGGGTAGGGGTTAGTGACATTGAGACCCACTCATCCGAGAGGATTTGTTCGCCGTCCCAGACTCCTCTGTTCAAGGTCAGGTATCCAAATCTCGCCTGATCGTAGGCATTGATAAACATTCCTCCTCCCCAATGTCCACCACCACTTGGGACTTGTACCTTGAGGCCATTGAGGATGATCCAGCTATTGTGATATCCCATCCAGCGCCAGGTATTACTGGCACCTATCGGTTCCATCACGTATTCTTTGAGTACCTCTTGGATAGGTCTATTCCATAGGTTCATAGCCGCCAGTGCTAAGACATTTACTCTCGTGTCATTATACTCGTATACCGATCCCGGTTCTTTCTTCTCACGGTTGAGCCATTTAGTCGGATCAGCTTCGGGTCTATCTGCCCAGTCGGGCTTACCCCAGAGTGTCCCTTCCCAATCACTGGTCTGTCTCAAGAGGTGATCCCAAGTGATTTTTCGATTATGCTCGCTTTCAAATAAATTTAAAGTCATCGGTTGACCAAAGAATGCCGCCTTATCGTCGCCCCTTGGGGTGTCATCTAAATAGATCGGCGCCATGTATGCCGATACAGGGTCGTGTATATCCGAGATGAGCCCATGGTCGTAGGCTACACCCACAGTAGATGATAGAAAGCTCTTAGACACACTGAAGGTCATATCTACTCTGGCAGGCTCACCCCATTCTGCTATGATATAGCCGTCTTTGATGATGATTCCAGTCTGAGGTCCACGAGTCTTGTGTGGGCCGATCCCATCACCAAATGGCTCTCTACCAAACGACTGGTAGTGTGCGATCTGTAAGTTGCGGGGATTGGTAGATTCTTGGGACTGCGCATAAACTATGGCACTATCGATCTGTATTGGATTTAAGCCTACCTCACGAGGTGTCTTTCTGATCCAGTTGCGGTTTCCTCGGTCAGGAAAATATTCTTGAGCAACAACGCTGCCACCTAATAGTATCGTAATGAATAGAATGAGTATACGCATAACATCTTTTGTATACCCATAAAAATAGATATCCTACTGAACTGTTCTGAGATATACGAAGTATAGTTGATCGCCTTCGTCTCCATACGGAGCATTTCGTTGGATCTGACTGTACGGCACTCCGTACGCCCCCAAAAGATCTTTAATCGCTTTGGATCGATTTAGCGCAAGGCGTTTTTGCCTCTGAGAGTTGTCGTGATACGCATTGATGATGACTTCTGTGATGTCATTGGATCTATAGGCGTTCGCGAGTGATTTGATCTGGTTTACAGCATCTTTACTGAGGATCGCTCGTCCTCGGGTAAATGCTATGTATTGTTTTTCGTCTCCTGAGTATTCCTCTACCCGAGCAAAATTAGACTGCAGAGGGTCATCCTGATCAGCGTATAAATCTAAGCTTCCTCCTTCGGTTAATCCCTGTTGCTCGATACGTGCGATGAAGGATTGATCACTATCTCTTGATTTGAAATAGTCGGGTAGGCTTTGATAGAATGCGATGACGGAACCGTTAGGAGAGAGGTCTGCGACATATGCGATTCCATTAATCAATATAATAGCCCGCTGAGACTGCTGACTGAAGGCAGTAAGCGCAGAGAAGAATATAAATGCTATTGTAATCACAAACCTCATGAGCTCCTTTAACGAATTGTACTACAATTTTCGTTCCTCATTTAGAATAGAATCTGTGACCCTTTGACAAGGAGAGGGATCTTTAAGCTCCTTATCTACTTGTACTGCTCTCTCAATAACACAGTACGACAAGGATTGATAGGAATTGTAGAATACAGTTCTACACTTGCGGTAAGCACAGTGATGGGGCATAACGAAGCTAAGGTTAAGAGTCAAGTAGGACCCATATGTATTTTGGGAGGTACAGCAAAAATTGACCTATCCCAAGGGTCACGACCCCTTGAATCCAATTAAACACGACAATACCGTTTTTCACATGACCTGAATGAGGGGAGTAGAGATAGTTCACCTATCATCAAAATGACAAAAACAACTGAGTACAACAAAAAAAAGA
>CAZJTO010000267.1:0-3989 GCA_964548935.1 uncultured Saprospiraceae bacterium | reverse complement strand
TAGGTCATATCTTGTAAGTTGCCGACAGGAGTAGGGACGAGGTAGAGCATATGATTTGATTTCACTACAAATGTAGCATCCCCTATTCTTAAGTCTACAGTTTAGACTATGTTATAGCTTGGGACTGGCCTGTCTTAGCAATACACTTAGGGCAAGGCCTATAGTTTAAAGTAGAATATTCTTCTATGAATCGGATATTAGAGTGTACTTTACCCTTATAGGGGTAATTTGACTGTTGATTGTTACATTGCTCCATAGTAAGAATTACAATGCATCAATCAGTGAAATATAGCTTCATTTGGACTTTCTTGCTGTTGAGCATAGTCTCCATATTTTATGCTCAGGTTGAAGCACAGTCAAGAACAAGCTTATACGATTTCTCAGAGCCATTTGTTGATAACAATACAGGTCTTTTTCGGGGAGTCGAAGTGACACCACTCCTCGCCATCAAAGATACTGACATAGGGAATACCATCTCTGCAATAAGAGATGCCGACGCTCTTCTGAATTGGAGAGATGCCAGTAATATAGTACCAGAGCACAACACCACCTATTGGTTAAAAACGAGTATGGCTGGGCATGACAATTTTTTTGGAAGACACATTTTTCAGGTCGGCCAAGAGTTGGGAAATGATCTACATGCCTTTGATTTTATTGATGCCTATATAGTGGATCAGTATGGGCAGATGACACATCAAAGGATGGGTCGTCGGATAGCTATCGAGGATCGACCTGTTGAGCTTTGGATGAATCTTATAGCGCTTAATTTGCTACCCACTGATAGTATTAGCCTTTTTATCAGACTAGATCATATGAGCAAGAGCTACCCATTGTCATCTTTGAAGTTGTGGCACATCGATCAAGTTGCGCTCAATAAGAGTCAAGTCGCCTTGGGTCAGAAGTCTTATTTGTTCTATGGTATCCTCGGGATTCAGATACTCTTTTTCTTCTTTCTTTTTCTGATTGAACGGGAGGTGATATACATTTCATTTTCTGTGTTCGGATTGGGATTCTTCTTGGCGAGAATTTTTACTGAATTCAATTTTTCAAGCATAGTCCCTATTCCATCATTGATGGTGTACAATGAGCCGTTGTTTCATTTATCCGTATTTATAACTATAGCTGGGGGCCTATTCTTTATGATAGAGTACCTGGAATTACCAAAGGATGGTTTTTTACGAAAATGGTTTATCCCGATTTATTTGCCACTGACTTTCATTTCTTATACCGTATTTCTATGTAGATATTCTATATCTGATGATGGGTCATATCCCTCCATTTTTATGCCAGCAGCGTATACATTCATAGGGATCATTTATGGATCATACGTAGTTGCTCGATCAAGTTTGATGTCTCGTCGGATATTGCTTATGCTCTCTTTAACTTTAACTCCATTAGTACTAGCGCTCTCTTTGGTTTTGCTTAATAATGATGCCCATCTCACATTTCAAGTAAGTGAAAATATACTGCCAGGGTTCCTTAATAAACAAGTGGTTGATGATATACTGAGAGTGTTGTTGATATTGTGGGTTGTTGCTATTTCACTCAATGTGGGCTTTCGCTCACAGAAATTAAAAGATGAAAAAGCTACAGCCATAAAAGATAAATTGGAAGCCCAGAAGATTGTCATGGAAAAGCAACTCAGGACTGAAAAACTGAGAGAGATCAATGAGATGAAGACTCGACTCTATACCAATATGACGCATGAGTTTAGGACTCCATTAACGGTGATCATGGGAGTCAATAACGAATTGTCGGAGACTATGGCGAAAGTCGGCCTTTCAGCGAGGATAAAACAAAAAGCAATCCTGAGTCATCGGTTGATTCATCGAAACTGTATGAGTCTTTTAGCCTTGGTCAATCAATTGTTAGAATTATCAAAGGCAGATAGCCACCAAATGGCAGTGCATATGTTGCAAGGTGATATAATGCCCTATCTGAATTATCTGACGGAGTCATTTTATGGTAAGGCCAGAGAGAAACACTTACAACTGGTCCTTTATTCTGATCTCAGCTCACTTGTGATGGATTACGACCAACAGAAAATCCAGCATATCATCTATAATCTACTATCCAATGCCATAAAATTCACACCAGAGTATGGTACAATTGTTTTGCATGTAGACGTGATGGAAAATGACGAAATCAATCAACTTTCCATCAAGGTGAAGGATAGCGGCGTCGGCATTTCTACTGAGAACCTGCCGTTTATTTTTGATAGATTTTATCAAATTGAAGACTCATCAACGAGACCATACGAAGGCAGCGGGATAGGATTATCACTGACTAAAGAGATAGTAGAACTGATGCAAGGTACGATCACCGTAAAGAGCGCGAAAGGCGAAGGAAGTACATTTACAATACTATTACCCATCAAGACAGTGGCAGAAAAGTCACATCCGGAGCATAATCTTGAGCTTGATCAGATGCCAACAGCGACGGAGTTTGATGAGAATATAGGACTTGACTCAGAGGAAGAATCGAATGAAAATGGTCATCAACCGGTTCTCCTAATCGTCGAAGACAACAGGGACGTGTCTACTTTTCTTAAGATGGTACTTAGCGAGACGTATACAATTATTGAGGCTGTTAATGGTGAGGATGGTATCCATATGGCAATAGATCATGTTCCTGACCTAATCGTTAGTGACGTGATGATGCCGATTAAGGATGGGTTCGAATTGACCAGAACACTTAAAGAAGATAGACGTACGAGCCATATCCCAATTGTTCTACTTACGGCAAGGGTCCTGACTGATAGTAAAATAAAAGGATATAAAAGTGGCGCAGATGCTTACCTGGAAAAGCCAATAAACAGAGAAGATTTACTCTTACGGATCAACAACTTATTTGAAAATAGAAAGAAGCTCAGGAGCCATCTATTAGGCAGCACAGGTATGTTGAAAAATGGGAAAGCCATTAGTGATGAGAAACTCATGACTGCGGACAGCAATGTCACAAAGGAAGAGCGGTTTTTAAGTGAAATCCACCAAATTGTGTTGGACGCCATACAAAATGAAGCATTGAATGCTGATTTTGTTGCGCAAAGGTTGGCCATGAGTCGCTCCCAACTCTACAGAAAAATTAAAGCGCTTACTGGATTATCACCAAATCTCTTCATTAGAGATATCAAATTAGAACAAAGTAAGTCTCTTCTAAATAATGAAGATCTGAACATATCTGAAGTAGCTTTTAAGGTTGGATTTTCTACTCCCAGTTATTATTCTCGGGCTTTCCATCAAAAATATGGCATATCTCCGCACGCTTATCGCTTAAAAAAATAGTCTTCCTCAAGAGCATAAGTTGTTCTGCGTCAGATATCTTGATTGTTGCTGCCTTAAGACATGATCCGCAAATAGTAGACCTTAGTTATTGATTAATAGATATATACGAATTATTTAATTTCATAATATGAATGAATAGGGCAAACGTAATGAGTTCATTTGACCAAATAGTGCAAGAATTTGGTCAATTAGAGATAGTGCTTGGGTGAAAAAGGTTGCTGCTTGCAGCAAATAATACTCTGATGATGCAAACCTCTATCATGAGCCATACCACACTTTCAAAAAGAGAGATTGAAATACTATATCTCATTGCACATGAGTATACCAGTACCGAGATCGCGGGCAAGCTATACATCAGTCGTAATACAGTAAATTCTCATCGCAAGATGATCTTCGCTAAGCTTGATGTACGAAATTCAGCAGGGTTGATAAGAAAGTCATTTGAGTTAGGAATCCTCACAGTTTCAACAAAACCGAAGCTTAAACTCGACCTCGGAACAGATCCTTATGTCAAGGCGCTATCAGCTTAGGTCTCGATACCACGACATAGTATAGTTTCAGGCACTATCTCTATTTATCCAGGTAACATCAATGGACAAGTACTATTGAGTTCAGGATGCATTTAGTACAGAGAGAATCTTACGCCCTAGAGGTCATATCTTGTAAGTTGCCGACAGGAGTAGGGACGAGGTAGAGCATATGATA
>CAZJTO010000266.1:0-3992 GCA_964548935.1 uncultured Saprospiraceae bacterium | reverse complement strand
CTATGACCCACTATGATCCGCTTGGCGTCAATTTTCTCAAGGAGTCTATCAGTTCGCTTGCGATCAAATTCTCCTTTATAAGCATATCCTCGGTACCACATTGGGCCGTATGCGTTTTTCAAGAAATTGGCTATTTCGTCATCTGGATCTTCAGGGCCATTGAGGACTCGCTCGTAATAAAGGCTATTCACACTATCTATGGGCATATACTCGAACAACTCTTCGCTGATCCCACCATGAACGAATGCCATGTCATTGATCTTGATATATATTGGTTTAGAACGTATCCAATCCCCTAAAAAGGAACTCGGTCCAAATAATTCACCATAGGGCCTGCGAAATCTCGAACTCGTATATCTATACTTCTTATGGATATATCTGATATCTGAGTTAAGGACCATCCACTCATGATTACCTATGAGCGTATGTACTTTACCTCCTGCCCGATTGGCCTGTCTCTCTAATCTGATCAGGAACCAAACAATGTCGATAACCCGATCTCCTCGGTCAAAAATATCTCCTGTTATTACGAGATGACCCTCACCATATATCCAGTTTCCATTTTGGTTGACGATTTTATTCTCTTTGAGCAATTTGAGCATGATATCATACTGGCCGTGGATATCACTGATGGCTGCCACATGGGACACCCCTTCATACGCCACTTGGTGATCCAAGATGGGGTCTTGATCAGAAAGCGCCTTATAATATCCGATATCCTTACCATCTATACTCGGCGTCTTTCTAGACCTGCCGACAGGAATCAATTGATTCCCGATATACGTTCTCTTTTTTAATTTGCCGTCATCTATCCAACACACATCAGTGCTGTCTCCCTGATGAAAGATATAGGGACCGTCGTCATAATTGTAAAAATCATTCTGAGCTTGCAGCGACTCAAGCGACAGGACTCCCACTAAGGAAGCGAACACGATTGATGCATATTTTAAAAAAGTAGTCTTCATTATCAGAGAGTCACGAAATTAACCTTAGTAAGGGTAACATACACCTCAATCCTTGTCTAAAACGCCAACATTGTTAGCACATTATGGATCAGTCAGATATATCATCCTGTAAATAGAGAATTATACTGCGGTAATCGCCAAAACAAGAATTAACTTCACGCTTTACTATAATATTCAATAAAGCCGTCCATACTTGAGTAAAATTGATACGAAGAGTGCCCTACAAAAAGAGATTCACATCAAAGGGGCTCGCACCAACAATCTCAAAAATGTAGAGCTCAAGCTTCCCAAAAATAAACTCATCGTAGTTACTGGTGTGTCAGGTTCGGGGAAGTCATCGCTGATCATGGATACACTATATGCCGAGGGGCAACGCAGGTATGTCGAGTCCATGTCATCATATGCGCGACAGTTTCTCGGCAGGATGAAAAAACCAGATGTAGATTATATCAAAGGCATCTCTCCAGCTATAGCCATCGAGCAAAAAGTGAGTAGCAGCAATGCTCGATCTACAGTTGGATCACTGACTGAGATATATGACTACCTCAGACTATTGTTTGCCAGAGCAGGTATTACCATCTCTCCTGTCACAGGTGCGCTGGTCAAAAAGCATCAAGTATCTGACGTCATCAGCCAACTTAAGAACTATGATCAGAGCACTAAGGTGCAACTATTAGCATCGCTCATCCCGTATGATCCTGAGCGCCTCGCCAAGAAAGAACTTGAACTCCTCCTACAAAAAGGATATACTAGGGTGCGATATAAGGGCGAACTATCCAGTATAGAGGACTTTATAGGAGAGCATACTAAGCTCCTAAAAAAACCGATCGGAGACGTCGCTAAAGATATCGACATCTTGATCGATAGATTTGTCATCAATGATGATGAAGAAAACCTCAAACGAATCGCCGATAGTGTAAATACAGCCTTTTACGAAGGCCAAGGTGAATGTATCCTCGATATCATCGGCGCAGACGAAGTCAAATTCAACAACAGGTTTGAACTGGATGGTATCGTATTCTTAGAGCCGTCGCCACAGCTATTCAACTATAATAACCCATACGGTGCTTGCAAAAAATGTGAGGGCTATGGACAGATACTCGGCATAGATCCTAACAAGGTGATCCCTGATAAGATGAAATCAGTCTATTCGGGCGCCATCGCCTGCTGGAAGGGAGAAAAACATGGTCTGTGGCTGGATAGGTTAATCTATAATGCTGATGAGTCCGGCATACCCATACATGAACCCTACAACCAGCTCACTGCAGAACAGCAAGAGATGCTCTGGACAGGCAACCAACATTTTGATGGTATCAATACCTTCTTTGAGCAGTTGCAGGAACAGAGCTATAAGATCCAGAACCGTGTGATGATGGCTCGATACCGCGGGAGGACCACCTGTACAGTCTGTAATGGTGGCAGACTCAGAACAGAGTCCAGTTACGTCAAGATCCATGGAAAATCCATCAGCGAACTGATCCATATACCGATCAAGGATCTCAAACACTTCTTTGATACGATCGAGCTGAGTGATTATCAACAGGCTGTCTCTAAGCGCATACTGATTGAAATAAACACTAGGCTTAGGGTCATGTCCGAAATAGGATTAGGCTATCTGACCTTAGATCGCCAAGCGTCAACGCTAAGTGGTGGGGAGAGTCAGCGAATCAGCTTAACACGTACGCTGGGCAGCAATTTGACAAGCTCATTGTATATCCTTGACGAGCCCAGTATCGGCCTACACCCTCGAGATACGGCCAAGCTGGTTCAGGTGCTCAAAAAACTAAGAGACCTCGGTAACACTGTGGTTGTCGTAGAGCACGAAGAAGAGGTCATCAAGAGCGCGGATCACCTCGTAGATGTAGGCCCAAAGGCAGGCCTCTTTGGTGGAGAGATCGTCTATGAAGGAGACCCTGAACATATATCAGATGCTACGGAGAGCTTGACGACACAATATCTCTCTGGCGCCAAACTAGTCCATCTCCCTAAGATAGATCGCAAGTCTACCAATAGCATTACGTTTCATAATGCTCGACAGCACAACCTCAATGGCGTAGACGTGACTATCCCACTTAACGCCCTCACCGTGATCACTGGGGTATCTGGATCTGGTAAGACTTCGTTGGTCAAGCATATCATCTATCCAGCATTACTCAAAGAACTCAACATCAGCCATCCCAGCAAAATAGGTAGCTATGAACGACTCTCAGGAGATATCAAAGTACTAGGAGGCATCGAATTCATCAATCAAAATCCAATAGGACGCTCGTCCCGCTCTAACCCAGTCACCTACGTTAAAGCTTACGATGAAATCCGTAAGTTGATGGTAAGTCAACAACTCGCCAAAGTACGCGGATATAAGCCCAAGCATTTCTCCTTTAACACAGAGGGCGGTCGCTGTGAAAACTGTAAGGGTGATGGACAGATTACGATAGAAATGCAATTTCTTGCCGATGTAAAACTGGTCTGTGAAGACTGCAAAGGCAAAAGGTTTAAACCTGAAATACTCGACGTAAAATATCAAGGCAAGAACATCTACGAGGTGCTGTCCATGAGCATCTCGCAAGCGATAGAATTCTTTGCTGAGGAACGTAAAATCATCAAAAAGCTTAAGCCCCTAGAAGATGTCGGCCTCGGATACGTTAAGCTCGGTCAAGCCTCAAGCACCCTCTCAGGTGGAGAAGCACAACGGGTTAAACTAGCCTCATTCTTAGTCAAGGAAGGAAACCTCGCCCATCAGCTATTCATCTTTGATGAGCCGACAACAGGCCTACACTTTGATGATATCAACAAGCTACTGACGGCATTCAGAGCTCTGGTCGAACAAGGACACACTGTGCTGATCGTAGAACATAACCTTGATGTGATAAAAAGTGCTGATTGGATTATAGACCTCGGTCCAGGTGGTGGCGATGAAGGGGGCAACCTAGTCTATCAAGGGCTTATTAAGGGAATCCTAAAGGTGAAAAAATCATATACGGGACAGTTTCTAAAAGAAAAGCTGGACTGGGAGCGGCAGTTTATCTA
>CAZJTO010000265.1:2651-4019 GCA_964548935.1 uncultured Saprospiraceae bacterium | reverse complement strand
AAGCATGTGCCACGTGAGAAGATATATCGTGAAATAGATGAAACGATCGAGGCGGTCATTCAAGGGCTTGATCAGGTAACCGATGAAAGGCTCACAGAAGACTTCCCCATCCTGATATGGGATAAACCAACTGGTATGGTATACACACTCATACACTTGCACGGCCACTTGAATTATCACCTGGGTCAGATCAATTATCACAGGAGATTACTTGATCAACTTGAGGTATAATCATTCAAAATGTATCAATGAAACAAATCACACAGATAGAGTCCTATCAAAAGGAGGTATTCTCACATGAGATGCGCAATGGACATACGGCTACCCACGACATCTATTCCTTGGGAGAAGGTGATAAAGTAGTTGTTATAATTCAGGAGCTCCCCGGCATTGGCCAAGAAACGCTATCCTTAGCGGATAGATTTGTTGAGCGCGGATATCGAGTCATACTGCCACATCTTTTTGGGCCATTAGGCAAGGTGGCCACAGGAGGCAACTTCATAAAGGTGCTCTGTATGAGAAAGGAGTTCAGAGTCTTTGCTAAGAATGAATCCAGCCCGGTAGTTGACTATTTATCAGGACTGTGCACATTCATGAAACAAAAATATAATGTGCCGGGTGTCGCAGTAATCGGGATGTGCCTGACAGGCAATTTTGCCATATCGCTTATGGCCAATGAAGATGTATTAGCAGGATATGCGAGTCAGCCTTCTTTAGGTATTCTGAGTCAAAAGTCACTACATATGAGTGAACAAGAGATTGAGTCTATCAAGAAAAACATTGACAGAGTCGGCGCTATGCATTGTGGGAGCTTCGAAGGAGACAAATTATGCTCACCCAAGAAAATCAGATTGCTGTCAGATACATTTAATCGTGACGACAAAGAACGGATCATCTTTCACACGCTTCCCGGCAAAGGCCATTCAGTACTGACCCTGGATTTCGTAGACCAAGATGGACATCCCACCAAACAAACTCTGGATGAAGTATTAGATTACTTCGATGGACAATTGACTCTGTCTTAATAATTAGATCGCTCGAATCAGGTTTTTGGGAGTCGTAAATTGACTGTAGTCGATTTGATCAGTCCGTTGATCTAAGAAAAATTGTTCACATCGTAACCCTTGCTACTTTGTACCCGTCATTGATATATATTTTCATTTGTCAACATCTTAAACCTATTATTATGAAGCATCTGTACGTTCTATTTTTTGCGTTACTATTTGCAACTAACATCTCAGCACAAGAAGAAACCATATTTAACGGTAGTGGCATCCGACTCACAGGAGTCTTTGGTGGAGGCTTTAATTCTATAGTTGATTTTCAAGATGATTTCAATATCAGTAGTGGAGGGTTTTTCACCTTTGA
>CAZJTO010000265.1:0-2551 GCA_964548935.1 uncultured Saprospiraceae bacterium | reverse complement strand
GAATTGAATATTGCAAGATGGTTTAGAATCGGAATTGATGGGGGATATCGATTCTTCAACAATTCTGATATCCCAGGATTTAGCGATGCAGACTTCTCAAGCCCAGTAGTCGGCCTACGCCTAAAATTTGGTTGGTCTTGGGGTCGCAGTAATCATAAGCGCAATCGTGATCATGATTATGATTTCGATATTGATTTCTAAGCAGTATTCGGTGTAATGAGACTGCGATAGTCTTCTAGCTTGACAATGCTATCCTTGATTGCGCTCCGTAAAAAACATTTTGATCCCATTCTTGGGCCTCAACGTCAGTAAGGGGTGCTCTATCACCTCTACTGACTCATCAAGAGTAATATCAAAATGATGCAGCAATTCTCCAATCGCCATTTGCATCTCGAGCATAGCAAAATGATTGCCAATACATTGGCGTGGACCGCCCCCAAACGGATAATAAGCATAGGAGTGAAACTCTTTACTCCTCTCTGATCCAAAGCGCTCTGGATCAAACGTCTCGGGATCTTCCCATAGTATCGGAGTACGATGGGTCCCATAGACATACATTGCCAGAATATCTCCTTTCTGTATAGAGACATTCTTTATGCGGTCGTCAGCCAGCGCTACTCGATCCAATACCCATGCGGGTGGATACAACCTCATCGTCTCTGACAGCACCATGCTACTATACTTAGCGCCCATCAGACTAGCCATATTCACTCCTTCGGAAGCGATACGGCTGTATTCTGTCCGCAACTGGCTCGTGACATTGGCATCACATTGTGATAGTTCGTATAAACACCACCCTAAGGCATTGGCGGTGGTTTCATGTCCTGCTGTAAATAGAATCAAGGATTCGTCAAGTAACTGAGTGGTATTCATTTTTTCACCAGTATCCTGATAGGTACTTTTGATCAGCATATCGAGGAGATCATCAGCTTCGGCAGGGTTTGCTTGACGCTCTGCGATGATCCGTCGCATGATACCTTTGGTTTCATCTGCAAGTGTCATTGCTCTGGAAGACGCCCCAGATATCTTTCGATACCAATTGAATATTGGTTGTCGTATTTCTTTAACAATGTATTCTTGCAGTGCTGTGAATGACTTGCCCAAATCAAATATTTCCTCAGGCGAAATACCAGTGCTGAACAACGATTTGGAAACAATACGAAGGGTCAATTCCATCATTGCATCAGTTACCTCGATTCTATTGTTGGTTTTGATACGCTCCTTCAAATCAATAATGAATGCATCAAGCTCCGACTTCATAGTTTGAACAAGGCCTTCCATTTTAGATTTGTGAAAACCCGGTTGAATCAATCTCCTTTGCTGTAACCAGTAAGCTCCATTGGATGTCAATAGTCCATTGCCTATATACTTACCCAATGATTCGGTCTGTATATCGGATTTCTTATAGTTTTTGTGATTTTTCTGCAATACATGTTGGATCACCTCTGGATCAATCGTCATGATGAGCTTCTTCCCGCTTATGATATTGGTGATATATGTTGGGCCATAGACCTCTAGTGCATCGTTGATTACGGGTATAGGGTTTTCGATAAAACTTAGAGTCCCCATGATCGTCTTCATGCGAGGCACTGTTTTAACTTCGTAGTGATCGAACAGCCTACCACTCATAATTAATCTAATCGGTTTACTATAACGCTATTGTATTCTGGCACCCCTTCAAAAGACGCATTCAATGAAGCTATGTTTTCTCGTAATGGCACAAAATAGTCAAACCAATAAACGAAAACCTCATTAAGAAATACAAAATAGAAGTCACCTTGTCTTCGTATAGTAATGCGATTATCACCAGCCTCTATAAGATTAAAATTCTCTCTCAAAAACATGAGTCCCCAAACTAGATTACCACTATCTATGGCAAATGTACCTTCATCATTATAGCCAATGCGCACTCTCGAGGCATCGTTTATTCCCATAAATTGTATTCCTACAAATCCATCAGCGTCGCCAGCGTTCATAACTATCTCGAACTCAAAATCACCATTGCTTATCCCTGGTAAAACCGCAGTAAATTCATCAATATTTTCAAGACTTGTTTCTGGCGTTCTTTCAAAAGCTTCATCAAATTCGGCAGTTCGATTTTGCCATTCGGGAAAAGGGGCTTCGCTACCCAGAAAAATCTCACTTATATAATAGTCCAACCTCGTACCCGCATAATTGATCACGCCATTAAACCCGTCAGGTATTGGATCTCCCCTCATACGACTTGCCCACTCTCCATTCACGAGCATATCATTACGATGTGGTCTATCGAGCTCACAGTGGCCTAATTCATGAAAGATCAATCCCTGCCTGTCGAACTCAGATAAGTCTTCCCAAAAATCAGATTCGATTTCTATTTGATGATTGCCGAGACATACCCCTGGCGAACCGGGGTTTTCAACATCCCCAAACTGTATTGACAGTCCTGTATCGGAAAAGTCAATGTCTTGTCCAAATGTGGCAGCTATTTCAACAAACTCATCTACGAATTCTTGAAAAACAGGATCTACATCTATCTCAGGTGGTTCTTCTGAACATCCTATGAATAGCA
>CAZJTO010000264.1:0-4035 GCA_964548935.1 uncultured Saprospiraceae bacterium | reverse complement strand
CCATGAGTTAAGCTCAGCAATCTCTGATTTACAGCAGGGAAGCAATTGAGGAGTTTCAGTCCTAAGTCTGCAGTTCGTTCATGTCTGAACACCTGCTGAATAGATCTGCCTGCAGCCATTCTCTTCTTGAACTTTTTATTCCAGCGATCAGCATAAGCATTAAATAGCTCTGATTCACTGATGTGTTTACGGAGATACTGGGATATTAAGGGTGCCAATATTGCAGACCCGTGGAGTGACATTGACATCCCATTACCACACAAGGGTGTGATCAGTCCAGCCGCATCTCCGACATAGATGACATGATCGTGTATGAGTCTTTTCTTCTTGAATTCTATATTGGACACTGCTATTGGCTTCTCGTATAGGAACTCGGCTTGCTCGAACAGCCGCTTGATTGCCTTATTCTTATATAGGATCTGCTCTTGCATCTGTTGGATAGAGTTTCCCGAAGATCTAAGATTATTGGTATGACTCAGATAGCATACAGAGACCCAATCCTCCTCCAGCCTGCAGACTCCACAATAGCCGTCCTTGAAATTGTGCATGCTGATCAGATCAGCAGGGTAGTCCGCTAACTTCACGTGATACTTGATGCCCAGATATTGATTCTTCTTGTTTTTGCTGAGTTTGTTCTTCTGGCTCAGATTTGATTTTTTACCAAATGCAGAGATTAATAGGTCACAGCTATAGTCACCATTTTTGGTGTGTACGACATGAGTGCCATTGACGTGCTCGCTATCACGGACTAAGGTGTTTTCTAATATAGTGGTCCCTTGTTCTCGTGCCAATCTCGCCAGTTCATCATCCATCCTCCATCTGCTAAGTCCAATGCCACCCAAGTCCAGTGGGGACTCTAATTGTGCTCCCGAGGCATTAGTAATCAATATTCTGCTGATCTCCGCAGGACCTATCCCCTCATAGTCTAAGCCTAATCGCCGTAGGAAAGGTAGAGACTCTCTGCTGAGATACTCCCCACACAATTTATGAAAGGGAAATGCAGACTTTTCGAATATCACCACCTTGTGGCCCTCGCCACTTAATTGGATGCCCAAGGCTAATCCCGCTAATCCAGCACCTATGATACCGACATCGTATGTCATGTCTGGATGATCGTTGTGTAGCGAAAAGCCCAATTCCAAAGGACTTTGGCGTCTGGATGGTGTTTATTCCACTCTTTCCCCTTAAAAGACCTAAGAACAGAGAGACAGGCGTCATTTTTTACTAAGTAAGAGCGAGAGAAGATGGCCGTAAGCCACTTAATAGAGTAATACGCCAAGACATGTCGATGCAGATCGTTGATGATGACGCCCAGGGCACTATTTTGAGTAGACCAATCCAAGTAATTGCTCAGCTGATCATCATCTAAGTGATGGGTGAATAAGCAGCTGTGTATGATATCAAACTGCTCATCAACCAACCTATAGTCACTCGTCAGGTATCTGATATTGGAGAGGTGACTGGTTTTTTCTTTGGCATATGCGATACACTCTGCTTTCATGTCGATACCGACAAGCTCTGCTGTTATACCATGCTTGAGGCACCACTTATGAATCTCGATAAGGTTATGACCTCCTCCGCAACCGACATCGGCGATTTTGAGGGTTTTAGCTTTATTCTTGATCAACTTCTTCAATCCTAATCTCGTGGCATTATAGCCACCGAGCCAACGATTGATAAAGTGTAATTCATCCAAGGTTACCGCTATATCCGCAAATGGGATATCCTCTTGATCCAAGAGTTCTTTTTGGAATGATCGAATCGAAAAATCAGGCATAGCTCAATAATGCGGTTTCTGTAGTAAGTCCTGGTCCAAAGCCTGCTGTGAAGATATATTGACCTGCTTCTCGGCTGGCGCTGTCCTGTAGAGATTTGAGTACAAATAATATAGTGGGTGATGACATATTCCCATAGTCTCTAAGTATCTGCCGACTGGCTTCTATATGATCATCAGCGAGATCAAACTCTTGCACGACATTGTCTAAGATTCGTTTTCCTCCAGGGTGTATGGCCCACTTATGCACTTGCCCTATAGGTATGCCATGCTTCTCAAGTACGCTATCCAGGATATTACGAAAGCCAAGCTTCAGTAATTGAGGCACATATGAGCTGAGCTTCATGAGAAAACCATTTGAGGATATCTTCCAACTCATATCTTCTTGTCCATCGTGATTGATATCCGACTCAAACCCATGGATCGCAAAGGAGCGTCCGGGCTCTTTGACATTGGTAACAACAGCGGCTGCTGCGCCGTCTGCAAATAGCATATTGGATAGATTATAATCGGCAGACACTTGATTCTGAAAATGAAGCGTGCACAACTCTACCGCAACGACTAATACTCGTGCGTTGTCTTGCGCTGTGCAGATGGTGTTAGCGAGTTGTAGGCCAGTAAGTGCTGCATAGCAACCCATGAAGTTGATATTATATCGTTGAATCTGATTGGATAGCTTTAATGCCTTGATGATTGCCGTATCCATGCCTGGTGCTGACATACCCGTGCATGATACGGTGATCAAATGGGTAATCTCATCACTTGTGCTCCGTGAATCTTTTAAGCAGTTTTCTATCGCTTCAAGTGCTAAGGGCACTGAAGCCTCGTCGTAACGGGCTAAGCGCTTGTCTATGCTGGGACTATAGTTGTCCTCAGGGAGATAAAAGTCACTGGCATCCGCCGTTGGTGAAAAATCTGATAGCACGGAGTACCTTGTTTCGATCCCACTCTTGGCATATAGATAGCGTAGCACTTTTTGCTCTTTTGCGGTGAAGTCTATGGTCTCAGACATATAGCTGAATATGTCCATTTGCTTACTGCGATACGCCGGATTAGCTATGCCAATGGCATCAATAAATGTCATTCAAATCTTTTGATGAGTTGAGCAAGGTAGCGGATATTTTGTTGATATGGATGATTACCTGACCTGTTCAATGGTAATCTATCGAGCCGTAGACGTTTCGTTCTATCTACCCTCAGTATATCGTATAAATAGGTCTATATAAGAACTGGTTCATTGAGGCCGTTTAATCTAAATGTTATTAACTAGGTTGAGGAGTCCATTCTATCCTTAGCCACAAAAAATAAATAATGAAGGGATTACTCATTTCGATTGTATTGTTTTTGCTCATGTATCAGCATCAGTCATTTGCCCAAGCCGATATGATGAGGCTGATGAATGCCGCTAACGATTTAGAGGATCGGGGACATTTGTTAGCATCTATTGATTCCACCAAGAAACTCAGTAAACTAATGCCAGGATCAAATATCGAGGTGTTATGCTATAATGTTGCCAAGATGTACGGCATCCTGAATATGCCTGACTCATGCTTTAAGTATTTGGCGTTGAGCTTTGACCAAGACATCCCTTTGAAGGTGCTCACGACTCCAGACTTCTATCATCTAACATCCGATAATCGCTGGAGGGACATAGAAGAGAGGGCTCTGTTAGTCTACGAAGCCCAGAATGGGCCACTTGAAAATCGAGAATTGGTCAAGGAGCTGCTCGCGATGAATTTGAAGGATCAGGCTTTTTATTATGAAGTAGACTTGATTGAACGAGAATGGGAGGAAACGGAATATCTGAAATATGCTATTTGGACGGCTAAGGAATTTATAAATAATGATAACCAAGATAGGCTCAACAAGATTATAGAAACAGGTGGATGGCCTGATCCAAATAAAATCCCTAAAGAAGCGTCCAATGCAGCATTCTTAGTTGCACAACATTGTGCTGACTTGGATAAACAGATTCAGTTTTATGAGCAATATAAGTCTGCGAACTATACAGACAGCGGCACTACCCGTAACCTTGCATACATGGAAGACCGCATAAATCTGAGAAAAGGATTGCTCCAACATTATGGAACGCAATCAGCCGTTAACTCAGATGGGGAGTCTTATCTCCCTGATCTATTTGATCCCGAAAATCTCAATGCCAGGCGGGAGTCGGTAGGGCTTGAGCCAATTAAGAATGAGTAAATAAAAATCTAATCATGTTGTTCACAATGTATGCCATCAAGCCCAATTGCTCCTTTGAG
>CAZJTO010000263.1:0-4045 GCA_964548935.1 uncultured Saprospiraceae bacterium | reverse complement strand
CCTATGTAAGTCGGATTCCGTCGAGAGTATGAATTTATTACTAATAATTACTCTCTTTTTATCTCGATTTCTGCTTCTCCCTGCTCCAATATCAGCAGATCCTTTTCTGGCATAAAAGTTATTAACTAAAAAAAGCCAAGACGATAGTTCATCTTGGCTTTCGTTTCTACTGTAATTTTTATTAGCCACAATTCAAATTGGCTAGATTAGCTTCTGCAACACTAATATTACTCATAAACTGATCAAGTTGACTAGGATCGACGCATTCTAACACATCGTTAGCTTCGTCAATTAAGTCTTCAGTTAGGCTTCTCAAATCATTGCACACTGTTGGATCAGTGGCTAACTGTACTCCAAGAGAGTTAACTTCGTCTTGTAGCATATTAAACTCATCAAATACACCAGCATCTTCACAATCAGCGTCACCGCCACATGAACTTACCAATAGAAGACCAGCGATAAGAGTCGCTAAAAGGAGAATATTTTTATACATCATAGTTCGTAAATTTAATAAAGTGCAAAAGTAGTCCTTTTAACTATGTCACAACGGATAGATATGTTAAAGAACCATATATAAATCTGCAGAGTTTCTCGATCCATAAAAGAGGGCAGGATCAGGGTAAAGATGTCTAATTCCTAATTTATTACTCTAGCATTTTAGATGAGTAACTTGCACTTAGTGTTGACATTATGAGATTAATCATTTTTGGTAAAGTAGTCCTTATTAGATATGGCTTCCTCACTGACATATAGTTCAACTTCCTTAAACCATACTTCGTCGTAGTTGTCGTCTCCATATTGCTTTTGAATGTCTTCTCCATGGATTGCAGCACCAGAACACCTTACTCTGTTGACCTCTGGTGATTTACCATTGGTTTGATTATAACAGCCTTGCTTAAAGAATAGGAATTGCTTAGCATAGGCAATGCTTCGTTCTACACCATCCTGTCCTATTGGTGCGAATAGCCCTTTAGCTTGCTTCGGCATATCTGATTGCTTGGCTATTGTTCTGAAGTATCGGTATGAAATGGGCTCACTCTAAGCCTTATTGCATAGCTCTTTGTGGTCGAAGGATAACGATTTCAGTGTAATCATTCGATTGTTTTGAAGTACATAGCTAGTTGTCAAACTTCTTTAATAATTGATCAATGACTCCTTTTTGTGACGAATAGAATCGATGATTCTTGGCCTCATGTAAGGTTTCGATAGCACCGGTGTCATCGCTCAGTTTAAACTGAACTTTAGCCTTGGTCACGAGTAACTTAGGTATCTGCAGATAGTCGTAGGCGAGTGTGATATAGTTAAGCGCATCAGTGAGGCTTTCTTGATCATCATAGATGGTCATGATATTTTTAGTGACATCTTCGAGGCGATCAGCAATACTCTGACCACCATTGTGTTGGCTCTTGTAATATTGGATAGATGTTGTGTCTATCTGTGTATCCTGACCATCGGGATTGGATTCCATAAGTTTGTTAGTGAAGTTGGCTGTACGCTCATCCACATTTCTCACATGCTCAGGACTATAGGGCATAATAAACTCTGCTATCATAGAATCTGCCAGAGGCTTGTAATGCTCTTTCACTTTGTTGTAGCTGTAATATTCGAGGCGATCTGTATTGATTGATTTTTGCCTGTCTGATTCGTTTTGGTTAGGGTTTACGTTGGAGGCAAGCAAGGCTTTCGATCGGATTACTCGATCAAATAAAGGATAATCCGCAGACTTTTTTGCCGCTACCATTTTGTGGCTCAGGATATCACCAATATTACCCTCAACCTTCATTGCGGTTTCCAAGGAGCGCTTACCAAAAACATTCGGGGGGTCAACATGATCAATCAGTTTCGTTAAATGAGCCCACTCGATCTGAGTGTCCGCATTTAGGGCTAGGAGATCGGTATTCTCTTTCCATAGTGCCTCGTCTTCACCTATTAGCTTGATGAGGTGAGTGAGTAATTCCTTCTTATTTGGATTTTCAAATTGAGTTAATCTGCTCAGTTCTTTACGGCTGTCGTCATAGGATAGGGTAGTGATATCATCTGATTGCAAGGGTTCAGACTTAAGATAGTCGAGGACCTCTTCAGCCATTATGGATAGCTCTTCAGCATTTTTAAATCCAACACTCTTGCTGACTAACTCCCGTTGATCATTTAGAAATAGAAAAGTCGGATAGGCTCGTACCTCAAACTTCTTGGCGAGATGACGATACTTGATGTCCTCGGCATCCCACTTGACTGCAGTAAAGTTGTCGTTTATAAATTGCGATACGGCAGGATCCTGAAATGTTGTTTTATCCAGCTTCTTGCAGGGCCCACACCAAGTGGTATAGACATCTACAAATATGGGTTTGTCAGTGGGGATATCATATAGCGCGTCCTTCTGAAAGTCGATTTGTGCCGATCCACTTCCTATAACCAAAAAGAATATGATCGCACTAATTGAGATACGCTTCACTATGAGGTTTTTATGAGTGAATAAGATAGTTGTTTATTCAATCGCATCCAAGAATGGCTTCATGTCCAATAGCACTATATCATCACGTTTGCGCAGTTGACGTAAGAACCACCCCTTGTGCCCAGCACCATAGATAATGAGCATTCGTTTGCCTTCATATCTGTGCTTTTCGAGAGCTTTTTCGATATTCCAGTAATGTGCGATGTTTATGTTTTCCCACCCACCAAGGCCCAATTCAACATTGAACAGGCGATTATATTCTTGTAGGAATACATCTTGGATATCGTCGTACTCTTGGGTATGGATGAAGTATGGATCATTCACTCTGCCAGTAGCCTGATATAGCGAGTCAGATTTTGCATTGGCTGCGGTATAGGCTTTCCAGTCGGCGGTGCGGCTGCTATCTTGACTGATTTTACGGAGTTTTTGGCTTCGTTCTTGCGCCATCGGTTGTGTCCATCCTGCTGTCGGAATGATTTCAAAGTCCATGGTTTTTGACAATGGAAAGACTACATCCGTGTACTCAGGAAATCTCATCACTCGAGGCTCCGAGATGGTGTCATCTCGCATAAATCCTTCCATCGCAACTTGCATGCGATCTGGCGGTATTTCTGACAGGATGTAATCTGGGTTAATCTCTTGTATAAGCTCATTGAGGTACATCGTATGATATACACTATCGCTCAGATGTCCGCTATGTATGGCCCCTAGAACCAACACTTCATTGAGGTTTTTTGACGGGGGAGTGCAACTCCAGCTAATCAGTAGGAGAGAGCTGACTATAATCGCTATGTAATGATGGATATGGTTCATGTATAATAGTTTGAATGTGAGGTTCTAAAAACTGCCTGAATCTACATCCTTAATGAAGTTGATCACAGCGGGAAAGAACGTATCTGGGTCATCAAATTGTGAAAGATGACTGCCATTAGTAGTAACGCTTCTGCCGTTTTGGACCTCTGTTGCCATCCACTCCATATACTTGGGATCCATTGTGTCATACTTGCCACCCAACATCAGGGTTGGTACATGAAGTTCAGGCAGACGTTTGGAGATATCCCAGTTTTTCAGTGTCGCATTGCCCGTCATTCCAAATTCACTATACCCTTGCATATAGATATAGATATTCGGATTGAGATGATCAAAGAGCAAGTTCACTGACTTAGGCCAATCCTCTAAGGGCATCCTTAAGATATGTTTCGTATAGTAGTGCTGGTTGAGCAGTTCAGCATATCTGGGATTGTCAAAGTCGTCGTTGGCTTCCATATCCTTAATTTCACTAAGGACAATAGGGTCCATCTGAGGTCCTAATACTTCATTGGCATACTTGGTATATTCTGGCGCACTTGCCACCATATTACATACGATGAGGCCTTTGAGGTTATCCTGATACTTGAGGGCATATTCCATGGCTAAGATTCCGCCCCATGATTGTCCCAATAGGTAAAAGTTATCCTTGGTAAGATTAAGCGCCTTACGCACTTGCTCTACCTCCTCGACATAATGCTCAGTGGTCCATAGGGATTCGTCATTAGGCTTGTCGCTATAATGCGAGTCGAGTTGATCATAGTAGATATATTCTATTTCTTCTTG
>CAZJTO010000262.1:0-4054 GCA_964548935.1 uncultured Saprospiraceae bacterium | reverse complement strand
ATTTCTTATATGTTCTAATGCTCTTATTAAAAAATATCTATCGAAATAATCAGTTACTAAAAAGTTTTTCATGAAACTCCATATAAAGCCTTATCTATTATGTATAAAAAATATATCTGCTCTGTTTAGCTGAAGGACTAATTTAGAGAGGTGCGCAAGCATCAATCGGTTTGGCGTCTTGTATGAACTAATATAGCGACAGATGACTTTGTATCTCTGATGATCCGAGTTATATAACTGGCAACTGAATCACCTGTGTGTCAACAAGCGACATCAGAGGGTTTTAAGTCAGCTATCTAAAATCGTCTAATGTGATTCCTCCTTCTTCTATGTCCAAGTCATCCTCATCAACATTGTTGAGGTAGCCAGAGAGATCGGTAACGTCTTTGAAGGATGCATAGATCATCGGATTAATCATAGAACCAGTAATTACAACTCCTATGATCACAGCGATCAGTCCAAGAAGTACTATAAAGCCTATCACAAGAGAAAACGCGAAAAAGTTGAACCAGTGCTTATGAATAAACTTGGCACTATATGTAAGAGCCTGCCACGGTGGAAGCTTATAAAAGCCTAGCATTGGTATTGCATAGCTCACTAGTAAGCCCGCATATAATATCGGAAGCAATAATAAAATGGTCGTCCACGACACTGACTTAATAGGAAATGTTGTTGGATCAGCTAAATCGAAAGCCTCAAGATTATCAATGCCAATATGAAGCAGGAACGGGGTAAATATGAGCATAGCGAGGAACGATATGATGGCATAAAGCACAATAATGTTGGTGAAAAATGGAAATCCTGAAAAGAAGTCATCAAAGCGAAAATCCTCATCTCGATGATCTATAATCTGCGTGCCGAGATATATCCCAAGTGTGATGCATGGCGCAACAACGAAGGAATTTAGGAAAGGACCCAATACAGGAAGAGCTCCTAAGGTCAGCTGAATTAAGATCGTTATGATGAAAATCCCAATGAAACTGAAAGCTCTTTTTTTCCAAATATTAAATCCTTCATCAAGATATTCTCCAAGATCGAATCTGCTATTCGAAAGGGCTGTGTCTAAATGAGCAATGGTCTGTTCGTACGACATGTATAGAGGATCTCCTGATTCGGTTAAATATATGAAAGTCCTATAAAAACCCATCAGATCAATCATTATGATACTTCTCTCCTCGTAAGATCGTGTGCGCACGATAGACTTGTTCGAGGAGTAGGATGCGGGCCATATCGTGAGTCATTGTCATGTTTGACAAGGATAGTATCGTATCACTGCGATCAAATACCTCTTGAGAGACTCCGTGTGCTCCGCCAATCAAGAATACTAGGTCTTGACTGTGGTTCATGTGGTTTTGTAGTAGCTGTGCTAATTGACGAGATTGCTTCTGTTGTCCTGTTTCATCAAGAAGTATAAGGTGATCAGAGGTCTCAATCTGTGAGAGAAAGAGTTGTCCCTCCTGTTGTTTTAGCTCATATGGGTTCTTAGATTTAATTTCTTTGAGCTCTCTGATAGAGTATTTGCAGTAGTGCTTGAGCCGTTGAGAGTATAGGGTCTCGAGTTTTTGAAACTCCTTTTGCTTAGCCTTACCAATCCAAAGGAACTTAATCTTCATATTCTATGGCTACCAGGACAATCGTAATTATCTCCTGGAAGACTGCTTTCTTCGATTGGAGTTGTTGTTGTTTCTGGACTTTCCTCGTCCAGATTTATAGCCTCCTCGGCCACGACCTCGACCTCTCGACTTGGTGTTCCACTCTGGGCCGTCTCCTAAAAACTCGGGTAAAGGGATTTTCATCACCTCCATTTCTATAAGCTCTTCGATTTTAGAGAACTTATACATGTCATCAGGATTGATGAGCGTTAGAGCCACACCTGTAGTATCTGCTCTTGCTGTCCGTCCAATCCTATGGACGTAATCTTCGGCATCGTTAGGGACATCGTAGTTGATCACAAGATTTATGTCCTTGATATCTATCCCTCTACTTAATACATCCGTTGCAACCACTACTCTGACCCGTTTGGACTTGAAGAGCCTGAGCGCCTCCTCTCTTTCTTTTTGAACTAAGTCTGATGACACGGCCATAACTTCATAGCCGTTTCTATTAATGGCGCGTACAACCTCGTTGACTTTCTTTTTAGTTGAGGTGAATATGATGATGCTCTTATAGTTTGGCTTATCATCGATCAGTCGTTTTATAAGGCCTGCCTTTTGATTGTCATAAGTTAGATAAGCCCCTTGTAGGACTCCCTCTGCGGGCTTGGATATAGCCAGGCTGATCTCTTCGTGATTCTCGAGCAAGGTGGCAGATAGCTTCTTAATCTTTGGTGGCATGGTAGCGCTGAACAGTAAAGTTTGTTTTTTCTTGGGAAGCTTCTTGACGATTTTCATGATGTCATCGTGAAAACCCATATCCAGCATCCTATCGGCCTCATCCAAGATTAGATGCTCCAATTGACTCATGTCCACATATCCCATATTGAGATGTGAGATCAGCTTGCCTGGGGTAGCCACAATGATATCTGCACCTTGTTGTAGTGCTCTTTTTTGCTCCGAAAAATCCTGACCATCACCACCGCCATAAACTGCATAGCTGGTCGCATTAACGAAATATGAGAATGCCTGCACCTGCTGATCTATCTGTAAGGCTAACTCACGAGTAGGTGCAATAACTAGAGTATTGATTTTAGTGCTCTCTTTCTGTGATAGCTTATGCAAAATGGGTAGTATAAATGCAGCAGTTTTACCAGTGCCAGTCTGAGCACAAGCTAATAGGTCTTTGTCGTTGAGTATATGTGGTATTGCTGATTCTTGTATTGGAGTAGCGGTTTCAAAATTCATATAATCGAGCCCCTCGAGTAGGCTATCAGCTAGCCCTAATTCTTTAAATGTCATATCTGTTTATCAGCGATTTCTACTATCCGAAACCGCCTTAAAGTTACGATAAATTAGTGTTGCATGAGCATATATTACAGATACGATCCATATATATACTTGTTATTAGTCTTAATTTAACCATGAACTGATCAAACAGATTTGGCTATTTGGCATTTAGAAGATATATTATGCTTTCATATATCGAATGACACGTTTACAACTTACAATATTATGGACTGGGTTAATCTTAATGATTGCCTTCCCTTCAATAGGTCAACAGGATTTTTCCTTTTTGCAGCCCGTCCAAAACAACAAATACAAAAAGGTACTAAAACAGGCTAAAAAAGAGGGGAAGTCTGTCCTGTTCATAGCCTATAGTGCACAGACGAAACCTAATTCTCTACTCGATGTTGAGCCGTCGCCACAATTACAGGAAGTATCTAAGTATGTGGTCACGTCAATAGCGGATTGGAACATTCATACCCGCAACGAACTCTTTAATAGAGTGGATATTCCAACTAATCCGTATTATATTTTCATGCATCCTAGTGACGTCGTATTACATACTTCCACAGCAATCAACAATCACGATGAACTCATCGGATTCATCGGTGTGGGACTTGACAAACGAAAAAAGTATGATAATCTCATAGAAATGACTGAGCGTGGTGATACCAGAGCGCAGAAAGAACTTGCGTTAACACTCATTTCTAACCAAGAATACGGCCATGCTAGCGAAGTGTTGAACAAATGGATACAAATGAGCCTGCCAGTAACAGATGACAAAGATTTCTTGTTTCTCGCAGCGGCTCATCAGCAGTGCAAGTGTAGCAATCGGATAGATCAAGCCATGCAAAACTATGAGTCGGATATCATTAGACTAATCGGATCAGAGGATTATTATAATATCAGACAAGCATATATCCTAAATAATCTACGTGAAGTGGGATTGTTAGAGCCATTCTATGTGTGGGAGAGTTATGATGCCAACCTTGGTGAGAAGGCGGATAGCCTATATCGCTTGTTTGCGATTGAGTATTTTAAAACTGTGTTACCAGATAAGCAAGTTATGCTCGACGAGATCTATAACTTCCTATATTATTATCCCAAAACGCCGTGGGAGGACCAGAAGGCTCTGTTTGATATCGCTATAAAATCTACAGAGCATGAGGATGACT
>CAZJTO010000261.1:0-4073 GCA_964548935.1 uncultured Saprospiraceae bacterium | reverse complement strand
CTAACTCAATATCACTGGCAGGGGGAAGAAATTATTCTTCCATAAGTCATAACGCTGATGAGTTTAGGCATTTAATGGAATTAGGAGGAAATCGAGCATTGCAAGGCGGTTGGTCTATAGGAGCAGATTTCCGAACAGATATAAACTCGAAGTGGATATTGATTGGTGGTGTTTCTTTTAACAGGATCAACATGCAAGCATGGACTAGGAGTAATTCTACTTTCAATTCTAACTTTGCTTCCGTCATTGATGGGAGGAGTGTCTTTAATACCGATGTAGGCTTTGTTAGCCCAACGACTGGATTTATAGATAATGCGGAATTTGTAATTGAGGATATTGAAATTGAAACCGGAGATATTTTTGATCATAACATGCAAGTGGATCAAGACATCTCAATCATAACAGCTAGTGTCGGAATTGGACGAAGGTTGATTCAATCTAACAAATTTGCGCTTACTTCTGAGTTGAGTGTAGGCTTCGATTACATAACTCATATTCAAGAGAGCTTAAATTTGGAGGTTTCGTACGGAGATGAGATCGTATATCAAAAACAGTCTGATTGGGTAAATCTTAATGGCATCAATAGGACAGGCGCTAATGTGGGCATAAACCTTCGAGCAGAATTGTTATTGTCTGATCGATTCAGTCTGTTTCTCAGCCCATCATATAGAAGATCTCTGACTAGCATAAAAAATAGTGAGATTATTCAGACCAGATCTTATTATAACCTATTTAATCTATCTACTGGGGTAGCAATTAGATTTTAATAATGAGTTGAGCTGCGCTCGCTTTAGAATGAAGTTTTTTAAAAGTCGTGACCTTCAAAAAGGTCACGACTTTTTTTTTGTGAGTTATCGAAGTTGCAGGTAGATCTGGTTAATCGGCACCGCTTTATTACTCTGAATTATAAAAAAGACAGGAGTCAGTTGATATGCGACCCTACTTTCTTTGATAGAATATGGTTTTTCTCTCTTTATGGTTAAAAATGAGTTAGATATATATATATTTGTTTAATATATGATAATTTGCGGTTGATATGTTGACCAATATATTGCAAATCACATATGAAATTTTATTTTTGTTAATTACATATGTCTTTAGCAGGACAGGTTTTAATAAGTCATTTTGATATGTACTTATTAGATTTAGTCTCTTAAAGAAAAAACGAAATCATTTACCCAAAACTACAGTAACTATGATAACCAAATTTACGAAGTGGTATATCCTCAGTATTCTAATGCTAAGTCAAAGCGTGGGATGGTCAGGAGATCCTGCTACTCTATCATTTGATCTAAATGAATGTGCCGCCTTTTTTAGTGATGGCAGTTTGACGGATTATTCTGAGTTTACTGCTGATATCCAAAATACAGACCAGATAAATCTTAGTGTTGTTGGAGGGAACCTCTTTAGAGTTAGACCAAGCACGAACAGACACTCATGTACGCCAAGTTTTGATGGTACTGCAGCTATTTGCGTGGATTATGATGAATCATCCTGTACATTTAATCCAGGAAATGATTCAGCTTTAAGATTTGGAATCACGGTATCTCCGCAAGGAAATCAACCGGTTACGCTATCTAACCTGAACTATTTTGATTTGGCTCCCAGGACATTCGAATGGATCGATGGCGCTACGGGCCCTAATAATCCGCCGACGTTAAGCGCGGTGAGGGTATTGGTAAATGGTTTAGTTATTTTCCAAAATAGCGGAATACCAACTACAGACGTATGGACTGAGAGATCATTTGATTTTAGTCAAAATGCTGCCTTTACGGTTACTGAAGAAACGGTTTTTGATTTTGAGATTTCTGCATATTGTGCAGCAGGTCTCACGGCCTCTCAGCATATCTGGGATTTAGACAATATTAGTGTAACGGCGGTTTGTGATGATGTGCCTAATGATTGTACTGCCAATGGAGGTGTTTTGTCTGGTGGACCATTTGTCTTCGATTCTGTAGGAGATGGTATCGCAGATAATATACCAGCAGGAGCAATCACTCGGACAGACAATCAAGGACAGAACATGCAGTGGATCGTGACTGACGATGAAGGATATATCCTTGGATTACCCCCTATGCCAAGTGCAGTAAACTTTGATCCGCCTGGACCCGGTACGTGCCTGATTTGGAGTTTGGCATTTGATGGAGAGGTTACAGGAGTGGCACCAGGATTAAATATTGATGGAATTGACGGGGACTGTTATAGTTTATCAGTTAACCCTGTAGAAGTGATACGATCAAGTGCTGACGGATGTAATGCTAATGGAGGAGATTTATTTGGAGGACCATTCACCTTTGATTCGGTAAGTGACGGTATTCCAGATAATATTCCAGCAGGCACTATTACACTAGCCAATACAAATGGTGCAAACATGCAATGGATTGTGACTGACGATTCAGGTAATATTCTTGGTTTGCCGCCAATGCCAAGTGCAGTGAACTTTGATGTTGCTGGGCCAGGAACCTGTTTTATCTATAATCTGGCTTTTGAAGGTTCTGTTTCAGGTTTGGCTGTTGGCTCAAACGTAGATGATATAACTGGAGATTGTTTCAGCTTTTCTGTAAACAGAATCGTTGTGAATAGATTCTCCGCTGACATGGGTATGGACACGATGACTATGGGCATGGATACTATGTCCATGACTATGGATATGGATGGAGATGGTGTGCCAAATGATGTCGATTGTGCACCAGCCGACCCATCAATAACAACATCCCCAGGCCAAGCTTGCGATGACGGCAATGGGGATACATTTAACGATGTATTAAATGCAAACTGTAATTGTGTAGGAGAGGCTGCACTCGATTTTGATAGTGATGGTATCCCGGATTTCAGAGATAATTGTCCAATTACAGCAAATCCGGATCAGGCAGATTCGGATGGAGATGGATTAGGCGATGCGTGTGATTCAATGACTGATACAGATGGTGATGGAATAGAAGATAGTGTCGATTGTGCTCCATCGGATGCTTCGATTGCAGTTGTTATAGGCCAAGCTTGTGATGATGGCAATCCTGATACATTTAGTGAAGTGATAGATGCAAATTGTAATTGTGTGGGAGAAACACCATTAGATTTTGATAGCGATGGTATTCCGGATTTCAGAGATAACTGTCCGATTACGGCTAATCCAGATCAGGCAGATGGTGATGGCGATGGACTAGGAGATGTTTGTGACGACATTACTGATTCAGATGGAGATGGTGTGGCAAATGATGTTGATTGTGATCCGGCGGATCCATCTGTCACGAGTTCTCCAGGCCAAGCTTGCGATGATGGCAATGGAGACACATTTAACGATGCATTAGATGCGAATTGTAATTGTGTAGGAGAGGCCGCTTCAGATTTTGATAGTGATGGAATTCCAGATTTCAGAGATAACTGTCCGATTACGGCTAATCCAGGTCAGGCAGATGTAGATGGAGATGGCTTAGGAGATGCTTGTGATGACGTTAATAATAATGATCTAGATGAAGATGGCGTGCCGGATGATGTTGATTGTGATCCTGCAGACCCTTCAGTTACGAGTTCTCCAGGTCAGGCGTGTGACGATGGCAATGGAGACACATTTAACGACGCACTAGATGCGAATTGTAATTGTGTAGGAGAAGCTGCGCTCGATTTTGATAGTGACGGGATTCCTGATTTCAGAGATAATTGTCCGATTACGGCTAATCCAGATCAAGCAGATGTCGACGGAGACGGCTTGGGAGATGCTTGTGATGACGTGAATAATAATGATCAAGATGGAGATGGTGTGCCAGATGACGTTGATTGTGATCCGATGGATGCATCTGTCACAAGTTCTCCTGGACAGGCTTGTGATGATGGGAACGGAGACACATTTAACGACGCATTAGATGCAAACTGTAATTGTGTAGGTGAGGCTGCATCAGATTTTGATAATGACGGTATTCCTGATTTTAGAGATAACTGTCCTACAACAGCTAATGGAGATCAAGCCGATGCAGATGGAAATGGTATTGGAGATGCATGTGATGAGATGGGCATGGACACTATGACTATGGGTATGGATACGATGACTATGGGCATGGATACGATGACTATGGGCA
>CAZJTO010000260.1:0-4083 GCA_964548935.1 uncultured Saprospiraceae bacterium | reverse complement strand
ATTAATGCCTCACCACCGTCTTGCAATATAGAGCCACAGGTTTTGTCGGCTCCATACTCATCTCGGTCGGCGATCACGACTGTTACTCCCTGCTTAGCAAGCTCAATGGCCGTTGATCTCCCGATCCCCGAACCTCCGCCTGTCACGATTGCAATTTTGTTTTTCATAGCTGTTATTTATCAGTCATTGAGATGTAACACCCCACTTGCTTGTTCAAATCTTTCCCTCAAGCCATTATAGTGTTCTTTCATATTATTGAAAATAAATGCCATCGGCACATCTTCAAAGTGACCATAGTCTTCAATATATTCCATAAATAACCCTCCCGCTCGATCATACTGTTGGAATACACTGTCCTGCTCACCATCAAAATCCAAAGGATCTACATTGAGTCGATCACAAAGGCTTTTATTAAATGCTGGACTCACCTTGATCCATCGCCCGTCCAGATACACATCTACCATGCCATGTGGCGTCAACTCATCTGTGCCGAGTCGTTCTATCAGGTGCTCAGCGGCTATGTGGTTCTTGACTTTGGCGAGGTGTAGTCGTGCCGGAATTCCTGCACCTCTGAGGCATGTTGTCAATAGGATGGCCTTGTCGAGACAATGACCTTCCGGTCTCTGAATAATGCTACTGGACTTCCATTGAGCTAACTCAAAATATATTAGGCTCGCCGTATATCGCCAGCCATCTCTCACTCCTATATATAGTGCTATGGCTTTCTCTTTACCAGTCATGTCACTCTGGATATGACGATTGATAAACTCTTGTACACGCTCATGCTTATAATCCAACAAATCTGTCGCCTCAGTGTACTGCTGCATCTACTGTTTTTTCTTCTCTTCAAATTTGCTGAGCATGTCTGCAGTCTCACTCAGTTTGGGATCAGCGGCACGTTCTATGTCGAGGCCCTGAGCTAAGGTAGTTGCCCACCCTTCATTGTAGAGCTCTTTGATGCGACCGATAGCCTCATGACTATTCTGTAGGATATCATTGATGATTGCATCAACATCTTTTTTGAACGACTCCATCGGAAATGACCGATTGACTAAGCCTATACGCTCTGCCTCTCGACCCTTGACACGGTATGCTCTAAAGGTCAGTTCCTTTGCCTTAATTAAGCCCACTCTGCGTGCCAGGCGCTGAGTCATCCCCCATCGTGGCATGATGGCCCACTTGGCATGAGTGTCGCCAAACTGAGTACCATCTGTACAAAACATCATATCAAACATTAAGGCGATCTCAAGCGCTCCCGTAAAACAGAAGCCATGGACCTGAGCAATGGATACCTTGGTCATGTTCTGAATCATCTGGCAGTATTCATGCCCTAAGGCAAGGGTTCCACTGTCAGACTCAAAGCTATCAGACTCTGTCTCCTTAAGATCGACACCGGCAGAAAATGCTCTACCCACGCCAGACAAGACATATATCTTAACTGTAGGGTCGGCGATCGCCTGCTTCGTGATTGCCACCAGCTCAGTCATGAGTTCATGATTGAGCGCATTGAGACTCTTAGGGCGATTGAGTTCTACCCTGAATACACCGCCCTCATTAGTATATTGAACAACTGATTCTCCCATTAGGCTGACATTATAGGTGCGTGGAGGATACCACCATCATTAACGAGAACAGATCCAGTCATATATGATGACGCATCCGACGCTAAGAATACGGCTAAGCCAGACATCTCATCAGGTACGGCCATTCGACGCAATGGTATGTTGCGAGTAAATGCCTTTTGTTTCTTTTCATCTTCCCATAGCATCTTACTCAATTTTGTTTTTACAAGACCTGGGCAGATGACATTGACACGCACATTGTGCTTTCCCCACTCGGCAGCTTGATTTTGAGTGAGCATGACGAGGCCCGCCTTGGATAGATTATAGGCAGCAAATCCCGCTGTAGCATGCAATCCCTCTATTGAGCTAATATGAATCACACTGCCGCCGCCAGCGGACTTCATATGTGGAAAGGCCAGTTTAGACAACTCCATAGGGGCATTGAGGTTGATGTCCATGGTTTTTTGATAGGCACTATGAGGCATATCCTCTATTGGGCCATAATATGGATTAGTACCAGCATTGTTGATTAATATATCAAGTCTGCCATAGTGCGCGACAGTCTTAGCGATGAGGTTTTCTCGTTGCTCAGCATCGGCTACATGACAGGCTATGCCTACCGCTTCAAGCCCATCGGCTTTAAATTGTTCGGCAACAGCTTCGACTGCTTCTTGCTTTCTACTACTGATGACAACCTTGGCTCCAAACTCTGCCATACCGCGAGCCATGGCCTCCCCGATTCCTTTACTGGCTCCAGTCACTACAGCAACCTTGCCTTCTAAATTGAATAGCTTTTTTATCCTCATACTTATTTATTCTTGCGTTTACTGTATTATATATTGATTGCCATCATCTGCCAATACGATAGGCCCCTTGTATATATCTCCTAAGCCACGTTTGAAAAACCTCCTTGATATCGGGTTCTCTGGCACGGGCACCAGATGACTTAAGATCAGCTTTTTTACCCCAGCTTTCTGTGCCACTGTGGCTGCTTCTGCAGGTGTAGTATGATAATCTAAGATGTCATCTAATATCTTGGCATTGCGCTCATTTCCAATTTCTTTCATAAGCTTACTCCCGCGAGCTATAAAGTCTTTTTGCATAGCCTCATGCACCAATATATCAGCACCCTGCGCAAATGATACCAAGCGCTCATCATAAGAACAATCTCCGCTCAACACTACTGATCGTTGACCAAAATCTACCCGATATGCGTAAGACAGGTCTACTGGATCATGATTGACAAGGATGGCGGTGATCGTGACCGCACCATCACTAAACACAGTCTGCGGGCCTTGATCAGGAGATAAAGCGATACCCTCCGCTTTACCAAGGGTAGGGTTCATGATTTCTGGACCATGATGAGCTACCCGATAGCTGTTTTCTGTAGCGAGCATATCATCTATACCACTTATAATCCGATCAATGCCTTGAGGGCCATAGACCTGAAGTGGTTGGTATCTACCCATTTGCCAAGATCGGTTGATATATCCAGGCAAGTCGATAAAATGATCAGAGTGCCAATGCGAAATAAATACCTCTGTCGCTTCTGCGAAAGGCAGCCTTAAATCTTCAAGCATTTCCAAGCTTCCTTCACCAAGGTCAAATATGAAAATCTTCCCATTGGCAATGATGACGTTGCAGGTCTGTGCCCGGTCCGAAGGTACAGGGGCAGACGTCCCCACCGTAATCAATCGAAAATCCTCTGGATCATCGAGCATCTCCAGTTGCATCGTATTTCTCGCCTGCCTTTCAATAAATCTATCGATGAGCTTATCCTGATTGATAAACCCGAAGATGCCCACAAAGACGGCAAGCACCGCTAGCACGCATAATATGATAAGTGTAGATCGTTTGATTTTTGTAAGCTTATTAGTCTATTGATGAATGTACATATAAGAACTTGACCTTTATGGAGAATGTCATTCTAATAATTGACATACAACTCCATACCGAGAGAGCATCTCGTTGTACTCTTCCATTCTGAATATCTTTTCACTATAGCTCCTTCAGAAACAAGATCGGCGCACCTATTGCTTTCAGTGATATGAGTACCGCTAATAACCATATTGGCGATTATGGCAAAATGCCAAAGTTCACAATTTCAATTTATATTATATATCACTATAATATGATCTCTTTTAGCCCCTTCCCATCCTGCTATTAGCATATTCGCCAATTGGCACAATTGAGTATTGTTGAAACATAAGTAGGCAAAAACCAATTCCAAAAAAGATAATGGCGCTCTTGAACTAATTATAAATAGAATCGTTGGTTGAAGAACTGATATTCTCAGGAATATTCATTAATTATGTCGACTTATTTGGCAATATTGCCAATATTTGAATCAAAATCGCATGAAAATGGAGCCATTAGCCCAAACGGCAGACCCGCTTACTGAGCCGATGAAAGTCGTTGTAAAAAGAAAACCTGGTCGGCCTACTGCTGATACAGAAATTAACATTGAACATCTATGCGATGTGGCGGTCAATGTCTTTGCAGAAAAAGGATATACCGGCAC